>NZ_JBHWBS010000032.1:0-71841 GCF_042735655.1 Streptomyces sp. NPDC059567
CGGTGAACGCACCCGGGGCCGTTGCCGTCGCGGGTCAGGCGGGAGTGCCTTCCGAGGTGGCGGCTCCGGTGCTGGACCCACCGCTGAGTGTCGCCGAGGCGGAGTTGGACGGGCTGCCCTGGCTCTGCGTGATCGTGGACGGCGGCGTGGGCTCGGTCGTCGGCGGAGTCGTCGTGGGCGGGGTCGTCGGCGGAGTGGTGGGAGGCGTCGTCGGCGGGGTCGTCGACGGCGTCGGCTTGGTCGTGGGGCTCGTCGTCGGTCGCGGACGGGTCGTCGTCGTCGACGGCGCCCCCGTCGACGGCGACGTCGGGTTCGTCGAGCCGTCCGGGGACGACGGGGTGCCCGAGGTGCCGGGGGCGCCCGGGGTCGTCGCCGAGCCCGAGGGTCCCGGGGAGCTCGGGGCGTCCGCGGGGTCGCCGGTCGAGTCGTCGGTGGGCTCGTCCGCGTCCAGGCCGTCGTCGGCGCCGTCCTCGCTGGCCGTCCGGTCGGAGGTGACGCGGTTGGAGCCCGGGTCCTCTGCGTTGCCGGAGGTGGCCCCGATCGTCACGACGGTGCCGAGGACGGCGGCCAGGAGCGCTCCCGTACCGACCGCGACGAGGTTGCGGCGGGCCCCGGCGATGATGCCGAAGCGGCCGGCCTTCAAGCCGCCGGCCTTCGTACCGCCGCCGCTCGGCGGGGCGTCGGAGCGGGTGATCAGCGTCGGGCCCTCGTCGGCGAAGTCCGGGAACGCCGGGATCGGCGCGGTCCTGGGTGCGGCCGACCGGAGGGGGACGATGGCCTTCGGGATGCCGCGGGGCGGGGAGACGGACTCCTCGTGCCGGGCGGCGGGCAGCTCGTCGCCCGCCGGGGTGCGGTCGCCGCCGAGGGGGCCTCCGGCGCGGTCGGCGACCAGGGCGAGCGCCCGGCGGCCGGCGACGGTGCCGCGCTTGTCGGCGAGGACCCCGCGCATCCCGATGGACGCCTCCAGCTCGGCGCGGGCCCGGTCCAGGTTGCCTGAGCAGAGCGCGAGAACGCCCAACTCGTGGTGGAAGTACGCCTCTTCGGCGACCTCACCGGCGATCCGGGCGGCCTCCTGGCCACTGCGCAGGGCACGCTCCCAGGCGCCCCAGTGGAGCCCGGCGGCGAAGGCCGGCGCTGCACTGCGGGCGAGCTGCGCGGCGGTGGCGGGGTGCTCGGGGTTCGTGCCGGGCCGGAGCGCGGTCAGGGCGGCGAGCAGGGCGTCGGACTCGGCGACCGCGCGAACGGGGGTGACGGACGGGTGTCCGGCCCACCAGGCGTAGTGCTGGGCGACGGTGTGGGCCCGGGCGGCGGTCTCCTCGTCGGTCCCGCCGTACCCCTGGGCGCGGAGCTGGGTGAGGACCCCGGCCGCGAGGCGGTAGCGGGGGCCCACCGGGGTGAGCAGACCGCAGGTCATGAGCTCGCCGAGGGCGGCGTCCGCATGCGTGTCGCCGACGAGGGCGGGCAGGTGGGCCTGGTGCGGCACCTCGCCGCCGAGGGCGACGGCGAACCGCAGGGTCTCCTGGGCGGAGCGGCTGAGCCGGGAGGAGAGCAGCGCGGCGGGGGCCGCGCCCTCGCCGAGGCTGGGCAGGGGTATGTCGCGCAGCTCGATGTCGGTGGGGTCCGCGGGAGCCGCCTCGGCCGGCCCGAACGCGTCGTCCAGGGCGCCGAAGGCGTCGAACTCCGAGGGGGCGTCCTCCTGGGCTCCGAAGGCGTCGAATTCGGCGGGGGTGATCCGGAGCTGGTCGCGCTGCCGGAGCAGGGCGCCGGCCTGCACGAACCGCAGCGGCAGGCCCTCGGACTCGAACCAGAGGTCGCCCGCCCAGTTGGCCTCGTCGTCCGTGAGCGGCCGGTCGACGGCGCTCTCCAGGAGTTCGATGGCGGTGGCCCGGCCGAGGCCGGTGAGGGAGACCTCTTCGATGTGGGCGTCGGGCGAGGGCGCCGGGACGTCGGGGGTGGCCGCGAGCAGGAACGCGCACTCGGGGGCGGCGGTGATCAGCTCGTCGAGGGTGGTGCCGCCGAACTCGAGGTCGTCGACGACGACGACGGCACCGATGTCGTGGACCAGTTCCAGCAGGGCGGGGCGGTCGGGCCGGTGGTCCGGGGCGTGCTGGACGGTGGCGAAGAGTTCGTACAGCAGCTCGGTGGGGGTCCGGTGGTGGCCGGAGAGCCGGACGACTCCGTCGGGTGCGAGGTCGGCGCACTCCGCGGCGACGGCGTCGAGCAGGACGGTGCGGCCGGAGCCCGCGGGGCCCGTGAGGCGGACGGAGCGGCCGCGGGCGAGGAGCTGGACGAGCCGCTCGTGCTCCTCCTGTCTCTCGAGGAGCGGCAGCCGCGGGGCGGCGGGGCCCGGCGGTACGGGCGGGGCGACCGCGCGGGCGGCCTCGACGCGCTCCTGGACGGTGCGGCGGCGGGGCGGTGCGGGCTGCTCTCCGGGCGGGCATGCCTCGATCTCGCTGCCGTCGACGGGGTTGACGGTGAGCAGGAGGTCGCCCGAGACGACCCGGGCGGTGCGGACCCGGGCGGGCGTGGACGGGCCGCGCTCGGGCAGGAGGCCGCCGCGGGTGTCGCGGGCGTCGTCGCCCTCGTGGTCGTAGCCGTACTCTTCCGGCTCCCGGTTCATCGGGTCCATGGTTCAAGCCCCCCAAAAGCGGTGCGTGCGGAAGCCCCTCCGGCCGATCTGCACGCTCGCTGTCGCTTCTGGTCCGGTGCCCGCCGGGTGGGTCCGTCAATGGGCAGGCGACCGAACCCTAGACGTTCTTCGAGTATCCGGGAACAGGCGGGGTGCCACCCCGCCCAAGACGTCACGGTCCGCTAAGGATTCGCCCGGGACGCCGGTTTCTCACAGCAGCTTCACAGTCGGTACGGCGTCGATTCATGCCGCGGTCCGCCTCGCCCCGCTGCCGGGGGCGAGGATCAGACGCGGGGCAGGGACTCCGCCGCGAGCCCGCCTTCGATGGCGAGGATCCGGTGCAGCCGGGTCGCCACGAGCAGGCGCTGCATCTGCGGGGGGACCCCGCGCAGCACCAGCCGACGGCCACAGCGGCCGGCCCTGCGATGTGCGCCCATGATGACCCCGAGCCCGGTGGCGTCCCAGGAGTCGAGGCCGGTCAGGTCGAGCACCAGGTCGCCGACTCCGTCGTCGACGGCCGAGTGCAGGACCGTACGGGCGTCCGCCGCGCTGCGCACGTCGAGGCGGCCCCCGACGACCAGCTCGACGTGGTCGCCCCTGATGTGCATATGCGCTCCCCGGGAGTGCTCCGTCTTTGCATCAACTGACTGCCGTCGGCGCAGAAGCGTTGCGCCTTGTAAGCGAACTGATACCGAATTCACCCTTTCGAGTGCAGGCCCAAACGGCCGTCGGAACTCAGTGCTTGTAGAACCCCTGCCCGCTCTTGCGGCCGATGTCACCCGCGTCCACCATCCGGCGCATCAGCTCCGGCGGTGCGAACTTCTCGTCCTGGGTCTCGGTGTAGATGTTGCTGGTGGCGTTCACCAGGATGTCGATGCCGGTCAGATCGGCGGTGGCGAGCGGCCCCATGGCGTGACCGAAGCCGAGCTTGCACGCGATGTCGATGTCCTCGGCGGTGGCGACGCCCGACTCCTGGAGCTTCGCGGCCTCGACGACCAGGGCCGAGATGAGGCGGGTGGTGACGAAGCCGGCGACGTCGCGGTTGACCACGATGCAGGTCTTGCCGACGGACTCGGCGAACTCCCGCGCGGTGGCGAGGGTGGCGTCGCTGGTCTTGTAGCCGCGGACGAGCTCGCAGAGCTGCATCATCGGGACCGGCGAGAAGAAGTGGGTGCCGACGACGGCCTCGGGGCGCTCCGTCACCGCGGCGATCTTGGTGATCGGGATGGCGGAGGTGTTGGAGGCGAGAACCGCCCCGTCCTTGACGGTCTTGTCGAGGGCGCGGAAGATCTCGTGCTTCACCTCCAGCTTCTCGAAGACGGCCTCGACGACGATGTCGGCGTCGGCGACCGCGTCGAGTTCGGTGGTGGCGGTGATGCGGCCGAGGGCGGCCTCGGCGTCGGCGGCGTCGAGCTTGCCCTTCGCGACGAAGCGGTCGTACGACGCCTTGATGCCGTCGGTGCCACGGGTCAGCGCGGCGTCGGTGACGTCACGCAGAACGACGTCCCACCCCGCCTGGGCCGAGACCTGCGCGATTCCGGACCCCATGAGTCCGGCTCCGATGACGGCGAGCTTCCTGGCCACGGTCTTCCACCCCTTAACACCTGTTCACTTCTCTGACTCTCCGGCGGAGATTAGCGGGAGTGAGGCTTCATGTGACCGCGAAGTAATGCGCGTCACGCCCGGTTTGACGGACGTCACACTCACGACAGGCCCCGACCGGGTGACCGGACACCCTCTAGCCGCGTACCGCGTAGGTCAGGACCCGCTCGCTCAGCAGCTCCTCGATCTCGTCCAGGAGGACGAGGGTCTCGCGGGAGACGGTGGTGGCCTTGCGGCCGGCGGTCATCTCACGGGTGATGTAGCCGACGGCGGTGTTCTCGATCCAGGCGATCTGCCCGCCGACGAGCAGCGGCAGCGGGTCGTCGGCGGCCGCGTCGGTCTCCTCGCGCAGGGTGGCGACGACCGCGTCGTGAACCTCCTGCTGGAGGTAGAAGAGCCGGGCCTTGAGCGTCGGCGCGTGCTCGATGACGTTCATGAAGGCGTCGAAGCCGTCCATGAGTCCGTACGCGGGCGAGACGGCGCCGATCTGGCCGCGCATCTCGCGCAGCACGGCATGGGCGGCGGACTCCCCCCGGTCGCGGCCCCGGATCATCCGCGAGAGGCGGAGGGTGACGCCCTCCATCCGGTCGAGGAAGAGGTCCTCCTTGGCCGGGAAGTAGTTGTAGACGGTGTTGACGGACACGTCCGCGGCTTCGGCGACGTCCGCGACGGTCACGGTCACGAAGCCGTGTTCCAGGAAGAGTCCGGTCGCAATGTCGGAGATCCGCTGCTTCGTCTCGCGCTTCTTGCGCTCCCTGAGCCCCTCAGCCATGTCCCCATCCTAGGGCTGCCTGAAAACTTGGTGGCATTGCAAAATTTCAGGGACTCTGTTTTTGTGGTCACTATGCCAATCATCAGTACGGCCGGGCTCGCCCGGACCTTCGAGACGAAACTCGGCCCCGTGGAAGCCGTGCGCGGGATCGACCTGACGGTGCGGCCGGGCGAGATCCTCGGCCTCCTGGGACCCAACGGCGCCGGCAAGACCACGACCCTGCGGATGCTCACCACGCTGCTCCCGCCCACCGGCGGCGCGGCCACGGTCGCGGGCCACGACCTGCTCGCCGACCCCGCCGCCGTACGGCAGCGGATCGGGTACGTCGCCCAGTCCGGCGGCGTCGACCCGCAGGAGACCGTGCGCTCCGAACTCGTCACCCAGGGACGGCTCTACCGGCTGTCCAAGGCCGACGCGACGGCCCGCGCCGAGGAACTGGCCGGCGAGCTCGGCCTCACCGAGCTCCTCGACCGCTCCACCGCGGCGCTCTCCGGCGGCCAGCGACGCCGTCTCGACCTCGCGATGGGCCTCACCCACCGGCCCGATGTGCTCTTCCTCGACGAGCCGACGACCGGTCTCGACCCGGGCAGCCGGGCCGACCTCTGGGCGCTGGTGCGCCGGCTGCGCGACGACTTCGGCACGACCGTCGTCCTCACCACCCACTACCTCGACGAGGCCGACGCCCTCGCGGACCGGCTGGTGATCGTGGACAAGGGCGTCGTCGTCGCCGAGGGCAGCCCGGCCGCCCTCAAGGCGGAGCACGGCGTCACCACCCTCCAGGACGCCTTCCTCGCCATCACCGGGCGCGGCCCGGCCCCCGCCGACCTCGCCCCCGTCGCCGTTTAGGACACGCCTTGCTACTCCACGACACCGCGCTGATCTTCGGGCGCTACTCCCGCCAGACCCTGCGCTCCAAGTTCCAGATGCTGTTCGGCGTCCTGATGCCGCTGCTGTACCTGCTCTTCTTCGGACCGCTGCTCGCCGACCTTCCACTCGGCCGCGAGGGCGACTCCTGGCAGATCCTCGTCCCCGGCCTGCTGCTCCAACTCGGGCTCTTCGGAGCCTCGTTCGCCGGCTTCTCGCTCATCATGGAGAAGAACTGGGGCGTGGTGGAGCGGATGCGCGTCACCCCGGTCAGCCGGCTCGCGCTGCTCCTCGGCCGGGTCCTGCGCGACGCCTCGCTCTTCGTGTTCCAGGCCGTGCTGCTGGTGCTCGTCGCGCTGGCGATGGGGCTGCGGGCCCCGCTGGCCGGGATCCTGATCGGATTCGTCTTCGTCGCGCTGCTGACCTTCGCGTTGGCCTCGCTCTCCTACGCGCTGGCGATGAAGGTCCGTACGCCGCAGGAGTTCGGCCCGACGATCAACGCGCTCTCGCTGCCCGCGATGCTGCTGTCCGGGCTGATGCTCCCGATGGCGCTCGCCCCCGGCTGGCTGGACGTGCTCTCGCACTTCATGCCGTTCCGCTATCTGGTGGACGCGGTGCGGGACGCGTACGTCGGGCAGTACGCCACGGCGACCATGCTGTACGGCGTCCTGGTGGCGGTCGCGCTCACGGCGCTCGCCGTGACGGTCGGCACACGGACGTTCCGGAGGGCCGGAGCGTAACTACGCTGGGGTCATGGTCAATCTGACGCGCATCTACACCCGTACCGGCGACCAGGGCACCACCGCGCTGGGCGACATGAGCCGGACCGCCAAGACCGATCTGCGGATCTCGGCGTACGCCGACGCCAACGAGGCCAACGCCGTCCTCGGCACGGCCATCGCCCTCGGGCAGCTCGACGAGGAGGTCGTGAAGGTCCTCGTCCGCGTCCAGAACGACCTGTTCGACGTGGGCGCGGACCTCTCCACCCCGGTGGTCCAGGACCCGAAGTACCCGCCACTGCGGGTCGAGCAGTCGTACATCGACAAGCTGGAGGCGGACTGCGACCGCTTCCTGGAGGAGCTGGAGAAGCTGCGCTCCTTCATCCTGCCGGGCGGCACGCCCGGTGCGGCACTGCTGCACCAGGCATGCACGGTGGTCCGGCGCGCGGAGCGCTCCACCTGGGCGGCCCTGGAGGTCCACGGCGAGACGATGAACCCGCTGACCGCCACGTACCTCAACCGCCTCTCAGACCTGCTCTTCATCCTTGCGCGGGTCGCCAACAAAAAGGTCGGGGACGTGCTCTGGGTCCCGGGCGGGGACCGCTAGACCCGATCCCGCCCACGCCCCCGCCGGGGGTCCGGGGGTTGCCCCCCGGGGGATGCAGCATCCTTGCGCGGGTCGCCAACAAAAAGGTCGGGGACGTGCTCTGGGTCCCGGGCGGGGACCGGTGACTCCGGGGCGCCGGCCGGGGCCTTCTTCGGCCAGATCGCGTAGGTGAGCGCGATCAGGCCGTGGATCCCGGCCGCCCGCCAGGCGACGAAGATCCAGCTCCGCAGCGACTCGGTGTTCCCGTCGTCGCCCACGTACCAGCTCGCGAGCAGCAGCAGTCCGGACGCGACGGCCGCCGCCGTCACCGAGCCCAGCCAGACCTTGCCCTCGTGGCGGGCGCGGGCCATGCCGTAGCGCGGCGGCTTCACGGGCGGCGGCCCGCCGCCGAGGCGGTGGGCGGCATGGCCGTCGAGCCACTTCACGGTGCGGTGGCCATGCCCCACGGTGTAGCCGATGTACACCGCCGCGAGACCGTGCCGCCAGCTCGGCTCCGCCCCGTTCTTGAGATCGATCGCGGTGACGACGAGCAGCAGGACCTCCAGGAGTGGCTCGCACAGCAGCAGGGCGAGACCCGTCCGGGGCATCTTCAGCAGATAGCGGGTGGCGAGACCCGCGGCCAGCAGGACCCAGAAGCCCACTTCGCAGATCACGATCAGCATGACGATCACGGCGGTACTCCCCTCTCGGTTCCCCTCCAGCGTCCCGTCGCATTCCCCCCGGATCGTCGTCGCCGATGACGAAGTGCGACTACATCCTTCGACGGAGGAACGGATCGGCCCCGACGGCGAGGCCCGGAGTCCGCCCGCCGTGTTGGATGGGAGCGTGACACTCCCCCGACCGCACCGCGACGACCTGCTCATCGCCGCCGGCGGCCTCGCCATCGGCCTGCTGATGTGGTCGTTCGGGCTGCACACCCAGACCGACCGGCTGATCACCGCGCGGTGGGCGACCCTGATCCCGCTCGTCGTGATGGCCTCGATGGCGACCCTGCGGCGCACGATGCCCCAGACCGCCCTGGGCGTCGGCACCCTCGCTCTCGTGGCGGACCAGTTCACCTACGGCAGCCTCGTGACCGCGCTGATGTTCACGGACCTGGTCTACTCGGCCGTGGTCTACGGGAAGCCCGCCGCCGCCCGTCGCATCCCGTACACGACCGGACTGATCACGATCGGTGTGACGATCGGCTTCCTCGTCTGGTGGCAGAACGCGATCGCCCTGCTCGTCGGCCTGATCACCGGCATGGTGTCCTTCCTGCCCGCCGTCACCGGCGCCGTCGTACGCAATCACCGCCAGGCCGCCGACGCCGCCCGCCTGCGCGCGGAGCAGACCGCGCTGCTCGCCGAGATGGACCGCAGCCAGGCGGTCGTGGCCGAGCGCGCCCGGATGGCGCGGGAGCTGCACGACATGGTCGCCAACCATCTCTCCGCGATCGCGATCCACTCCACGGCCGCGCTGTCGCTCGACGATCCGGCGACCACCCGGCAGGCGCTGACCGTGATCCGGGAGAACAGCGTGGAGGGTCTCGCGGAGATGCGGCGGCTGATCGGGCTGCTGCGGGACAGCAGCGGGGACGCGGAGCCGGCGGCGGCGCCCACCCTGGACGGGCTGGACGCGTTGGTGTCCCAGGCGGCGACGAACGGGGAGTCGAGCGGACTGACGTTCGTCCTCGACGACAGCCGGTCGGGGGACGCCGCGGCGCTGCCGGCTCCGGTCGAGCTCGCCGCGTACCGGATCGTGCAGGAGTCGCTGACCAACGCCCTCAAGCACGCGGCCCCCGGCCAGGTGCGGGTGGAGCTGGGCCGTTGCCCCGACGGTGGCCTCACGGTCGGCGTGACCAGTGTGCTCGGCGGGCAGCCCGGGCCGCGCGCCCCTGGATCCGGGGCGGGCCTGGTGGGGATGCGGGAACGCGTGGCGCTGCTCGACGGGGAGTTCGAGTCCGGTCCGGTGACGGCGGACGACGGACGGAAAGAATGGCGGGTACGGGCGGTCCTGCCCGTCGGTACGAGCGACAAGGAGCCGCCTGCATGGTACGGGTGATCGTGGCCGAGGATCAGAGCGCGGTCAGGGCGGGACTCGTCCTGATCCTGGGCAGCGCGCCGGACATCGAGGTGGTCGGGGAGGCCGCGGACGGCGAGCGGGCGGTGGAACTGGCCCGCGAACTCCGCCCGGACCTGGTCCTGATGGATGTGCAGATGCCGCGGATGGACGGGGTGACGGCGACCCGGCTCGTGGTCTCCGAGGGCCTGGCCGACGTGCTGGTCCTGACCACCTTCGACCTCGACGAGTACGTCTTCGGGGCGCTGCGGGCCGGGGCGGCGGGCTTTCTGTTGAAGAACACCGACGCGAAGGACCTGATCGAGGCGGTACGGACGGTGGCGCGCGGGGAGGGGCTGATCGCCCCGGCCGTGACCCGGCGGCTGATCGCCGAGTTCGCGGCGCCCCGTAAACCGGTGCGTGCGCCCGGCGGGCCGGATCCGTCCGTACTGGACGCGCTGACACCACGGGAGCGGGAGGTGCTCTCCGCGCTGGGCAGGGGTCTGTCGAACGCCGAGATCGCGGTGCGCCTGGACATGGCGGAGGCCACGGTGAAGACCCATGTCAGCAAGGTGCTGGGGAAGCTGAAGCTGCGCAGCAGGGTTCAAGCGGCCGTGCTGGCCCAGGAGTTGGGGGTCTGACGGAGCGGACTCCGACGTTGGTCTGGACCTCTTGACGGTTGGTCCAGACCTTTCTACGCTCGCGGGGCGCGCGCACATTCACGGACCACCCCCAGCTTGTCCGTCCGCAACTTGAGGAGCACCGTTGAGCACTCAAGCACCGACGCGCAGAACAGGGTTCAGACACCGGGCCGCCGCCGGTCTGACCGCCCTGATCCTGCCCCTGGCCGCCATGGTCGGCCTCGCAGCACCCGCCGAGGCCGCCACTGCGGCCACCGCCACGTACACCAAGGTCTCCGACTGGGGCTCCGGCTTCGAGGGCAAGTGGACGGTGAAGAACACCGGCACCACCACGCTCTCCTCCTGGACCGTCGAGTGGGACTACCCCGCCGGCACCGCCGTCACCTCGGCCTGGGACGCCACCGTCACCAGCTCCGGCACCCACTGGACCGCCAAGAACGTCGGCTGGAACGGCACCCTCGCCCCCGGCGCCACCGTCTCCTTCGGCTTCAACGGCTCCGGTTCCGGTGCCCCCAGCGGCTGCAAGATCAACGGCGGCTCCTGCGACGGCACCACCCAGCCCGGTGACAACGCGCCCTCCGCCCCCGGCACGCCCGTCGCCTCCGACATCACCAACACCTCGGTCAAGCTGACCTGGACCGCGGCCACGGACGACAAGGGCATCAAGAACTACGACGTCAAGCGGAACGGCACCACGATCGCCACGGTCACCGGACTGACGTACACCAACACCGGGCTGACCGCCGGCACCGACTACAGCTACACGGTCGTCGCCCGCGACACCATCGACCAGACCGGCCCCGCCAGCGGCACCGCGAGCGTCCGGACCACGGGCGGCGGGGGCAACCCCAACCCCGGCTCCACCGTGAAGCTGGGCTACTTCACCAACTGGGGCGTCTACGGCCGGAACTACCACGTCAAGAACATCGCGACCTCCGGCTCAGCGTCCAAGATCACGCACATCAACTACGCCTTCGGCAACGTCACCGGTGGCAGGTGCACGATCGGCGACGCCTACGCGGACTACGACAAGGCCTACACCGCCGACCAGTCCGTCGACGGCGTCGCCGACACCTGGGACCAGCCTCTGCGCGGCAACTTCAACCAGCTGCGCAAGCTGAAGAAGGCGTACCCGAACATCAAGGTGCTGTGGTCCTTCGGCGGCTGGACCTGGTCCGGCGGCTTCGGCCAGGCCGTGCAGAACCCGACCGCCTTCGCGCAGTCCTGCTACGACCTGGTGGAGGACCCGCGCTGGGCCGACGTCTTCGACGGCATCGACCTGGACTGGGAGTACCCCAACGCCTGCGGTCTGTCCTGCGACACCAGCGGCCCTGCCTCGTTCAAGAACATGATGCAGGCCATGCGTGCCAAGTTCGGCAGCAGCGCCCTGGTCACGGCGGCCGTGACGGCCGACGCCTCCGCCGGCGGCAAGATCGACGCGGCCGACTACGCGGGCGCGGCGCAGTACATGAACTGGTTCAACGTGATGACGTACGACTTCTTCGGCGCCTGGGCGGCGCAGGGCCCGACGGCCCCGCACTCCCCGCTCACCTCCTACGCCGGCATCCCGCAGGCGGGCTTCAACTCCGCCGAGGCGATCGCCAAGTTCAAGGCGAAGGGCGTCCCGGCCAACAAGCTGCTGCTCGGCATCGGCTTCTACGGCCGCGGCTGGACCGGCGTCACCCAGTCCGCACCGGGCGGCAGCGCGACCGGCCCGGCGGCCGGCACGTACGAGCAGGGCATCGAGGACTACAAGGTCCTGAAGAACTCCTGCCCGGCCAATGGCACGGTGGCCGGTACGGCGTACGCGCACTGCGGCAACAACTGGTGGAGCTACGACACCCCGGCCACGGTCACGTCCAAGATGAGCTGGGCGAAGAACCAGGGCCTGGGCGGCGCGTTCTTCTGGGAGTTCAGCGGTGACTCGGGCAACGGCGAGCTGGTCGGAGCCATCAACAGCGGGCTGAACTAGCCCCACGGAAAGCGCGGCGGGGACGGTGCAGCACACCGTCCCCGCCGTCGTTCGTGTCCAGCCTCAGGCCACATTCACTCTCCCCCAGACTTCGTCCGGGGGGACCCCCATCCAGCAAGCGGGCCGATCAGGCCACATTCACTCTCCCCCAGACTTCGTCCGGGGGGACCCCCATCCAGCAAGCGGGCCGATCAGGCCACATTCACTCGCTGGCCCGGAGGCGCCGCCTCCAGCCATGCGAGGAAGCCGGTGAGAGCGTCCTCGCTCATCGCCAGCTCCAGGCGGGTCCCCCGGTGCATACAGCCCTGGATCACGGCGTCGGAGAGCAGCGCCAGCTCCTCCTCGCCCTCGGGCATCCGGCGCTCCAGGACCTCGATCGCCGAGCGCTCGAGGACACGGCGCGGGCGGGGCGCGTAGGAGAAGACGCGGAACCAGGAGATCTGGTCACCGCTGTAGCGGGCGACGCCGTACACCCAGCCCTTGCCGGAGAGGTCCGGCTCCTCGGGCACGTTCCAGCGCAGGGAACAGTCGAAGGTGCCGCCGGCACGCTGGATCAGGCGACGGCGCAAGCCGAAGACGAAGAGCCCGATCACCACCAGTGCGACGACCAGGCCGCTCACGAGCAGAGCGAGGAACATCTTCACCGACCTCCTCGCTGCGTCCCGTGACCGGCTTCGCCGGCGTAACCGAATACAACCTGCATATGCATCGCCTCAGCCGCGACACGGTCTGGAGAATTCCAGCCGTGCCGCGGCTGAGGGCACAACTCTCGGCGCGGTCCGCTAGTGGACCGCTACCGCACGCAACCGGACATCGGCGCGACGCTCGGCGGCGGCGTCCGACTCCGACTTGGCGCGCTCCAGCGCACGCTCGGCGCGCTGGGCGTCGATCTCGTCCGCCAGCTCGACGATCTCCGCGAGCAGAGACAGCTTGTCGTCGGCGAACGAGATGAATCCACCGTGCACAGCGGCGACGACGGTCTCGCCCTCGCTGGTACGGATGGTCACCGGGCCCGACTCCAGCACACCGAGCAGCGGCTGGTGGCCGGGCATGACGCCGATGTCGCCGGAGGTGGTGCGTGCGATGACCAAGGTGGCCTCGCCGGACCAGACACTCCGGTCCGCGGCGACCAGCTCGACGTGCAGCTCAGCAGCCAAGGGTGGCTCCTCGGGTCACCACCCGGCGGTCGTGCCGGGTGTTGGGGTCAATTCTAATGGGCGTGACGAGGGGGGCGGGACACACCCGCCCCCCTCACGAGAGCACGGGGCTCAGGAGACGCCAAGCTCCTTGGCGTTCTTCTTGAGGTCCTCGATGCCACCGCACATGAAGAAGGCCTGCTCGGGGAAGTGGTCGTACTCACCGTCGCAGATCGCGTTGAACGCGGCGATCGACTCGTCGAGCGGAACGTCCGAACCGTCCACACCGGTGAACTGCTTCGCCGCGTGGGTGTTCTGGGACAGGAAGCGCTCGACACGGCGGGCGCGGTGGACAACGAGCTTGTCCTCCTCGCTCAGCTCGTCGATACCGAGAATCGCGATGATGTCCTGGAGGTCCTTGTACTTCTGCAGGATTCCCTTGACGCGCGTGGCGGCGTCGTAGTGGTCCTGCGCGATGTAGCGCGGGTCCAGGATCCGGGACGTGGAGTCCAGCGGGTCCACGGCCGGGTAGATGCCCTTCTCGGAGATCGGACGGGAGAGAACCGTCGTCGCGTCGAGGTGGGCGAAGGTGGTGGCCGGAGCCGGGTCGGTCAGGTCGTCCGCGGGAACGTAGATCGCCTGCATCGAGGTGATCGAGTGACCACGGGTCGAGGTGATGCGCTCCTGGAGGAGACCCATCTCGTCGGCCAGGTTCGGCTGGTAACCCACGGCGGAGGGCATACGGCCGAGCAGGGTCGAGACCTCGGAGCCGGCCTGCGTGAAGCGGAAGATGTTGTCGATGAAGAACAGCACGTCCTGCTTCTGCACATCGCGGAAGTACTCCGCCATGGTCAGACCGGCGAGGGCCACGCGCAGACGGGTGCCCGGGGGCTCGTCCATCTGGCCGAAGACCAGCGCGGTCTTGTCGAGAACGCCGGCCTCCTCCATCTCGACCATGAGGTCGTTGCCCTCACGGGTGCGCTCGCCGACGCCCGCGAAGACCGACACACCGTCGTGCAGCTTGGCCACACGGACGATCATTTCCTGGATCAGAACGGTCTTGCCGACACCGGCACCACCGAACAGACCGATCTTTCCACCCTTGACGTACGGGGTGAGAAGGTCGACGACCTTCAGGCCGGTCTCGAACATCTCGGTCTTGGACTCGAGCTGGTCGAAGGCCGGGGCCTTGCGGTGGATCGTCCAGCGCGGCGCGTCGGCCACGGTGGAGGCGTCGGCGTTCAGCACCTCACCCAGCGTGTTGAACACACGGCCCTTGGTGACGTCGCCGACGGGCACGGTGATGCCCTCGCCGGTGTCGGTCACCGGGGCCTGGCGGACCAGGCCGTCGGTGGGCTGCATGGAGATGGTGCGGACGACGCCGTCACCGAGGTGCTGGGCGACCTCGAGGGTCAGCGTCTTGGTCGCGCCCTCCTCGGCCGGGTCCGGAACCTCGACGTTCAGCGCGTTGTAGATCTCCGGCATCGCGTCGACGGGGAACTCCACGTCGACGACCGGGCCGATGACCCGGGCGACGCGGCCCGTGGCGGCGGCCGTCTCAACAGTGGTCGTCATTACTTGTCACTCCCCGCGGTCGCGTCGGCCAGGGCTGCGGTGCCACCGACGATCTCGCTGATTTCCTGGGTGATTTCGGCCTGGCGGGCCGCGTTGGCAAGTCGGGAGAGGTTGTTGATCAAGTCTCCCGCGTTGTCGGTCGCCGACTTCATCGCACGGCGCGTGGCGGCGTGCTTGGAGGCAGCCGACTGGAGCAGCGCGTTGTAGATCCGGCTCTCGACGTAGCGCGGCAGAAGGGCGTCGAGGACGTCCTCCGCCGACGGCTCGAAGTCGTACAGCGGACGGAGCGTGTCCTGCTCGCCCGCCTCCTTCGCCACCTCGTCGAGGCTGAGGGGCAGCAGCCGGGCCTCGACCGCCGTCTGCGTCATCATCGAGACGAACTCGGTGTAGACGATGTGGAGCTCGTCCACTCCGCCCTCGGCCGTGTCCTTCTCGATCGCCTCGATCAGCGGAGCCGCGATCTTCTTGGCGTCCGCGTACTCCGGCTGGTCCGTGAAACCGGTCCACGAGTCGGCCAGCTTGCGCTCACGGAAGTTGTAGTGCGCGATGCCACGACGGCCGACGACGTAGATGTCGACCTCGCGTCCCTCGCTCTCCAGCTTCCTCGTCAGCGCTTCCGCCGCCTTGATGGCGTTGGAGTTGAAGGCGCCGGCCAGACCGCGGTCGCTCGAGAGGAGCAGGACCGCGGCACGGGTCGGGTTCTCCGTCTCGGTCGTCAGCGGGTGCTTGTCGTTCGCACCCGTGGCCACCGCGGTGACCGCGCGGGTCAGCTCGGTGGCGTACGGGGTCGACGCCTGCACCTTGCGCTGCGCCTTGACGACACGCGAGGCGGCGATCATCTCCATCGCCTTGGTGATCTTCTTCGTCGCGGTGACGGATTTGATGCGACGCTTGTAGACCCGGAGCTGCGCTCCCATGAGTCAGGTCCCTTCCGTCGTCACTTCGAGACGTTGACGGCAGCGGAAGCGTCGTCGCCCAGCAGCTTCCCGTCAGAGGTCTCGAACTGCTTCTTGAACTCCGCGATGGCGTCGGCCACGGACTGCAGGGTGTCGTCCGACATCTTGCCGCCCTCACGGATGGAGGCCATGAGACCGGAGTGGCTCTGGCGCAGGTACGCCAGCATCTCGGCCTCGAAGCGGCGGATGTCGGCCACCGGGACGTCGTCCATCTTGCCGGTGGTGCCGGCCCAGACGGAAACGACCTGGTTCTCGGTGGGCATCGGCTGGTACTGAGCCTGCTTGAGCAGCTCGACCATGCGCTGACCACGCTCCAGCTGCGCCTTCGACGCGGCGTCCAGGTCCGAACCGAAGGCGGCGAACGCCTCGAGCTCACGGAACTGGGCCAGGTCGACACGGAGGCGACCGGAGATCTGCTTCATCGCCTTGTGCTGGGCGGAGCCACCGACACGGGAGACCGAGATACCGACGTTCAGGGCCGGACGCTGGCCGGCGTTGAACAGGTCGGACTCCAGGAAGCACTGGCCGTCGGTGATGGAGATGACGTTGGTCGGGATGAACGCCGACACGTCGTTCGCCTTGGTCTCGACGATCGGCAGACCGGTCATCGAACCGGCACCCAGCTCGTCCGAGAGCTTGGCGCAACGCTCGAGCAGACGGGAGTGCAGGTAGAAGACGTCACCCGGGTAGGCCTCACGGCCCGGCGGGCGGCGCAGCAGCAGCGACACGGCGCGGTAGGCGTCGGCCTGCTTCGACAGGTCGTCGAAGACGATCAGGACGTGCTTGCCCTGGTACATCCAGTGCTGACCGATGGCGGAGCCGGTGTACGGCGCCAGGTACTTGAAGCCGGCCGGGTCGGACGCCGGGGCGGCGACGATCGTCGTGTACTCGAGGGCTCCGGCCTCTTCCAGGGCGCCGCGAACGGACGCGATGGTCGAGCCCTTCTGGCCGACGGCGACGTAGATGCAGCGGACCTGCTTGTTCACGTCGCCCGAGCGCCAGTTGTCACGCTGGTTGATGATCGTGTCGACGCACAGCGCGGTCTTGCCGGTCTGACGGTCGCCGATGATCAGCTGACGCTGGCCGCGGCCGACCGGCGTCATGGCGTCGACGGCCTTGTAGCCGGTCTCCATCGGCTCGTGCACCGACTTACGGGCCATGACGCCCGGGGCCTGCAGCTCGAGGGCGCGGCGGCCCTCGGTCGCGATCTCGCCGAGGCCGTCGATCGGGTTGCCGAGCGGGTCGACGACGCGGCCGAGGTAGCCCTCGCCGACACCTACGGAGAGAACCTCACCGGTGCGCTGCACCGGCTGGCCCTCCTCGATACCGCTGAACTCGCCGAGGACGATCGCACCGATCTCGCGCTCCTCGAGGTTGAGGGCGAGACCGAGGGTGCCGTCCTCGAACTTCAGCAGCTCGTTCGCCATGGCCGAGGGAAGACCCTCCACCTTGGCAATGCCGTCGCCGGCCAGGCTGACCGTTCCGACCTCCTCGCGCGAGGCCGCGTCCGGCTGGTACGACTGGACGAAGTTCTCCAGCGCGTCCCGGATCTCCTCCGGCCGGATCGTGAGCTCCGCCATCTGGGTTCCCTGCTCTCCTTGTTGGGCCCGAAGTTTTCTTGGGGGTCTGGGGGCCGACCCCCAGGAATCTTCTGCAATTGCACGGCCCAACCGGGCCGCTGATCATGCTTGTTCAGTTGGTGGCCGAAGCCGTCAGCCGGCCAGTCGCCGGGTCGCCTCGTCGAGGCGCTCCGCGATGGTGCCGTTGATGACCTCGTCACCGACCTGCACCGTGATCCCGCCGAGGACCGCCGGGTCCACGTCGAGGTTCAGGTGCATCTGGCGGCCGTACAGCTTGGCCAGGACGGCACCGAGGCGCTGCTTCTGCTGGTCGGACAGCGGCACCGCCGAGGTCACGACGGCGACCATCCGGTCCCGGCGCGCCGCGGCGAGCTTGGAGAGGGACTCGAGTCCCGCTTCCAGGCTACGTCCACGCGGCTGGGTCACGAGACGGACGACCAGACGCTCGGTGACCGGGTTGGCCTTGCCACCGAGCAGGCTGCGCAGCAGCTCGCTCTTGGCGGACGCCGTGGCGGCCTTGTCGGTCAGCGCCGAGCGCAGCTCGGTGCTGGACGTGATGATCCGGCCGAACCGGAACAGCTCGTCCTCGACGTCGTCCAGCGCACCGGCCTGCTGCGCCGCGGTGAGGTCGGCGATGTTCGCCAGCTCCTCGGCCGAGTCGACCAGGTCACGCGAGGACGACCAGCGGGAACGCACCATGCCGGAGATCAGGTCGACGGTCTCCCCGCCCACCTGGCCGCCGAGCAGTCGCCCGGCGAGCTCGGCCTTGGCCTCGCCTGCCTGCGCCGGGTCGGTCAGGACCCGACGCAGCGACACCTCGCGGTCGAGTAGCGCGGTGACTGCGGCCAGCTCACCCGCGAGCTTCGCGGCGTCGACCGAGGTGTTGTCGGTCAGCGCGTCGAGGGACTCACGTGCGGCGGCCAGTGCTTCACGGCTCGCTCCGTTCATCGGACGGCCTCGGCCTTCTCCTCGAGCTCATCGAGGAAGCGGTCGATCGTGCGGCTCTGGCGGGCGTGGTCCTCCAGGGACTCGCCGACCAGCTTGCCGGCCAGGTCGGTGGCGAGCTTGCCCACGTCCTGGCGCAGCGAGGTCGCCGCGGCCTTGCGGTCGGCCTCGATCTGCGTGTGGCCGGCCGCGATGATCTCCTCGCGCTGGCGCTGGCCTTCCGCCTTCATCTCCTGGATGATCGCGGTGCCCTGCTCCGTCGCCTCCTGGCGAAGACGCGCGGCCTCATGGCGGGCCTCGGCGAGCTGGGCCTTGTACTGCTCCAGCACGCTCTTGGCCTCGATCTGGGCCGACTCGGCCTTCTCGATGCCACCCTCGATGGCCTGCCGACGCTCGTCCAGAACCTTGTTGATGTTCGGGAGGAGCTTCTTGGCGAGGAAGCCGAAGACGATGACGAAGGCGATCAGGCCGATGACGAGCTCGTCAAGATGCGGGATCAGAGGAGGCTGGGGCTCCTGACCCTGCGCAAGAAGCAGAGCGTTCACATCAGTGCCTTCCGTAAAAAGGTTTGGGCTGTCGGTCCGATTTACTGGTAGACGAAGCCCATGACGATGCCGATGAGGGCGAGCGCCTCACAGAAGGCGAAGCCCATGATCTGGTTGGTGCGGATCAGACCGGCGGCCTCGGGCTGGCGGGCGAGGGCCTGCGTACCGTTACCGAAGATGATGCCGACGCCGACGCCGGGGCCGATCGCGGCCAGGCCGTAGCCGATCGAGGCGACGTTGCCGACGAGGGTGGTCTTGGCGCTGTCACCGGGGGCGGCGAGGTTGATCAGCTCGAGAGCAGCGGACATGCCGTTACTTCCTTCTCTTTCAATGACCCGGTGGGGGTTGGCCACCGGACGACTGTTGGATTGGGGGTGTAGCCGAATCCCGGGCGGGAGTCGCTCAGTGGTGCTCGGCGAGCGCGCCCTGGATGTAGCTGCAGGCCAGGAGGACGAAGACGTACGCCTGGACGGCCTGGATGAAGAGCTCGAAGGCCGTCATCACGAGGACCATGACGAACGAGGCGCCGGCGTAGACGAAGCCCAGGCCGTTCATCAGGTACCAGGTGGCCAGCGAGAACATCACGATCAGCAGGTGACCGGCGAACATGTTCGCGAACAGTCGGACCGCGTGCGTGAAGGGCCGGATGATGAGGTTCGAGAAGAACTCGAGGACGACGACCATCGGGAGGATCGCGCCGAGGGACTTGTCGTAACCGACGATGTTCTTCCAGCCGCCGACGAAGCCGTGCTTCTTGAAGGTCAGCGAGATCCACATGACGTACACGATCAGCGCGAGACCGGCCGGGAAGGCGATCAGCGACGTGACCGGGAACTGGGCGAGCGGAATGATCGACCAGAGGTTCATGATCCAGACGAAGAAGAACAGCGACACCATGAAGGGGACGTACTTCTCGCCGTCCTTCTTGCCGATGATCTCGTAGACGATGCCGCGGCGAACGAAGTCGTAACCGGCCTCGCCGACCATCTGCATCTTGCCGGGGATCAGCTTGGGCTTGTTGAAGGCGGCCCAGAAGAACCCGACGACCACGATGGAGCCCAGCACGGCGAGCAGCATCGGCTTGGTGATGTCGATGCCCCCCACCGTGGCGACGGGCTCGTACATGAACGTGTGCAGGCCCGGCGCCGGGAAGCCGCATCCACTGAAGATGTGGCAATCCGGGTCGAAGGCAAGCGTCTGGTCAGCACTCACCGCGGGCTCCTTCAGCGTGGCGCATAGGTACGGCAACCTCGTTGTGTCGGCGCGGCACGCAGCCGCGGGTCGGCACTGGACTGGTCTTACGGATAAGGGGGCGGCGGTTCGGCTTCGAGCCTCGCGCTGGGACAGGCGTCAGCTCGGATGCCCGCGCCCGCAGTGCCGCAGTTGGCACCGGACGATAGCAGGAAGCCGAATGCGCCTTTATCCCGGCCCTACCCCTCACGTCGACGACCCCGGCTTCTTGGGGTCGTCGATGTACATGATCTTGGCCTTCATGTAGGCACGCGCCTGCGCGGCGATCCAGACGAGGGTCGACGCGAGCAGGGTGAAGGCGAAAGCCTTGAAGTCGAAGAACGTGGTGCTCTTGAGCATCAGCAACAAGACGAAGAGAAGCAGGAGCTGGGTCGTGTAGAGCAGAAGACCCATCGCCTGGAACAGGTGCGGGTACGACTTCGCCGTCCGCTGGAGCACCACGAGCCCGATACCCATGAACGCGATGACGATCACGCAGCCGAGGACGGCGCCGATCGCACCCTTCCCACCGGCGACCACGCCGCTGATGACCGCGGCGATGGCGCCGGTGGCAGCAGTGGGAATGGCAGCTGACAGAAGGATGCGTGCGTCGTTGGACGGCATGGCGGTGTCTCCGCTGTTGCTTGGTGGGGGCGATGGTGTCGTCAGGGACGAGCGTAAGCCCGGTCCGAGGTGAGTCTCGGGGCCAATGGACCGTCGCACTACGGTCCTTCGGCTCTGTCGCCGGGTCTCGTGAACGGTATCACAAACTATTTGAGTAGTTCTTTACCCGTGAAGTGTGCTGACTGTCACACATGAGAGTTACCGCGCGCGTGTGTGCACGACGCGGGGTGGACTTGTCTGGTATTGGACGCCGATGCGGCGTTCGTCAACTCGACGTTCCGGCCTTCCGCCGGTCGGTGAAGCGCGAACGGTGGCCGATGGCGGTGGCGCCGTTGACCCCTGCCGGGACCGGGATGCGCTCCTCCAGAGCCTCCACGGACGCGGGGGCCGGAGTCGCGGATTCGGCCAGGGGTTCCACAGCCGCCCGCTTACGGCGCCGGTAGCGCGGCGGAACGAAGGACTCCGCCCACCGCGGCGCCCGCGGCGAGAAGCGCGGAAGCAGGAGCAGCACCAGACCGATCGCACTGAGCAGCACCACGACGAGCACGATCCACATGGACGCCGAGTGCACCGAGTACGCGAGCGTCCCGAAGGCGATCAGCGCCGACCAGAAGTACATGATCAGCACCGCACGGCTGTGCGAGTGCCCGATCTCCAGCAGCCGGTGGTGCAGATGCCCGCGGTCGGCCGCGAACGGCGACTGGCCGTTCCAGGTGCGGCGCACGATGGCCAGGATCAGGTCCGCCATCGGGATCGCGATGATCGTCAGCGGCAGCACGAGCGGGATGAAGACCGGGAGCGCGGCGTGGGTGGCCTGACGGGTCGAGCCCTCGAAGATCTTCAGCGCGTCCGGGTCGACCTGGCCGGTGATCGAGATCGCCGAGGCGGCCAGGATCAGACCGATCAGCATCGATCCGGAGTCGCCCATGAAGATCCGGGCCGGATGCATGTTGTGCGGCAGGAAGCCCAGACACATGCCCATGAGGATCGCGGCGAAGAGCGTGGCGGGGGCGGCGGCCTCGATCGTGTAGCCGTACCAGAGGCGGTAGCCGTACAGGAAGAAGGCCGCGGCGGCGATGCAGACCATGCCGGCGGCGAGGCCGTCGAGGCCGTCCACGAAGTTCACCGCGTTGATGGTGAGGACCACCAGGGCGACCGTGAGGAGCGTGCCCTGCCCGCGGGTGAGGGCGACCGTGCCGACACCGGGGATCGGCAGCCACAGGATCGTCAGACCCTGGATCACCATCACACCGGCCGAGATCATCTGCGCGCCCAGCTTGATCAGGGCGTCCAGCTCGAACTTGTCGTCGAGGACACCGATCAGCCAGATCAGCGCGGCTCCGGACAGCAGCGCCCGGGGCTCGTTGGAGAGCTCGAAGACGCTGTTGAGGTTCTGGAGGTGGTCGGCGACCAGCAGTCCGGCGCACAGCCCGAAGAACATGGCGATGCCACCGAGCCGCGGAGTCGGTTCTCGGTGTACGTCTCGGGCACGGATCTCCGGCATCGCCCCGGTCGCGATGGCGAACTTCCGCACCGGACCGGTCAGCAGATAGGTCACCGCGGCCGTGACACAGAGCGTCAGCAGGTAATCACGCACGGGCTGCCCCACAGGAATCGCTGGCCATCTCAGCCCCACACCCTAGCCGTGCTGTCCATGTGCTTGAGGACATTCGGCCCGCGAGGATGGTTGCGCTCCGCCCGCCATCACCGTCCATACGGGGGAAATCGCCCGGCCAGTTCGCGCACTTCGGCGCGTACCCGAGCCGTCTCCTCGGGCTCGTCCCGTAGCGCGATCGTGAACAACGCGGCGATCCGGGCCATCTCCCGGGAGCCCATCCCCTGGGTGGTGAGGGCGGCCGTGCCGAGCCGGATGCCGCGCCCGTCCCCGTAAGGAAGAGCACACGTGTCGAGGACCATGCCGGCGGCGGCGAGGCGCATCCGTGCCGTGCGGCCCTCGATGCCGAGCGGGGCGGGATCCGCGGTGATCAGGTGGGTGTCCGTGCCGCCGGTGGTGACGGCGAAACCCTCGGCGGCGAGCGCGTCGGCGAGGACGCGGGCATGCGCGACCACCTGATGGGCGTACGCGGCGAAGGCCGGCGTCGCCGCCTCTCCGAAGGCGACGGCCTTCGCGGCGATGGTGTGCATCTGGGCGCCGCCCTGGGTGAACGGGAAGACGGCCCGGTCGACGCGGCCGGCGAGCTCGGCGCCGCACAGGATCATCCCGCCGCGCGGACCGCGGAGCACCTTGTGCGTGGTGGCGCACACCACATCGGCGTACGGGACGGGGTTGGGGGCCGCTCCCCCGGCGACGAGGCCGATGGGGTGCGCGGCGTCGGCGATGAGATAGGCGCCGGTCTCGTCGGCGATCTCGCGGAAGAGCGCGTAGTCGAGATGCCGGGGGTAGGAGATGGAGCCGCAGACGATCGCCTTCGGGCGGTGGTGACGGGCGAGGGCGGCGACCTGCTCGTAGTCGACGAGTCCGGTCTCGGCGTCGACGCCGTAGGGCACGAAGTCGAACCAGCGGCCTGAGAAGTTTGCGGGCGAGCCGTGGGTGAGATGGCCGCCGTGTTCGAGGCCCATGGCGAGAACGGTGTCCCCGGGCCGCAGGAGGGCCGCGTAGGCGGCGAGGACGGCGGAGGAACCGGAGTGGGACTGCACGTTGGCGTGCTCGGCCCCGAAGAGCGCCTTGGCCCGGTCCACGGCGATCCGCTCGGCGGCGTCGACGAACTCGCAGCCGCCGTGGTGGCGGGCGCCGGGATAGCCCTCGGCGTACTTGTTGGCGAGCGGGGAGCCGAGCGCGGCGAGGACGGCGGGCGAGGTGAAGTTCTCGGCGGCGATCAGCTGAAGACTGTCGGACTGCCGGCGCACCTCCCCGAGCAGCACGTCGGCGATCTCCGGGTCCTGCCGGCGCAGGACGTCGAGATCCTCTTCGGGGGGAGCGGTGACCGGCATCGTTGGCTCCAGGCGTGGGCTGGGCTTCAGCTCCAATGTAGGCGCGTCGGCACGGGTTTGCCCGATGTTCACCAAGTCCCTGGGCCGGATGGCCCTGACGACCCTTCCCCGGAGCACAGCCCACCCGTCAACGACGCGCGGGCACACCCGTCAGCGCCGTCACGACCGGATCCAGCGCCGTGTTGATCTCCTCGCCGATCGAGCGGAAGAAGGTGATCGGCGCACCGTACGGGTCGTTCACCTCGTCCGCCTCCGCGTTCGGGGCCAGGAGCCACCCGCGTAGAGCCGCCGCCGCGCGGACCAGGGCGCGTGCGCGTTCGACCATGCCGTCGCCCAGGGGGTCCGGCAGCGTCGCGGGATCTATGGCGCGGACGAGCCGGGTGAACTCCTTCAGGGTGAAGGTCCGCAGCCCCGCCGAGTGACCCATCGAGATGACCTGCGCCCGGTGGTCGCGGGTCGCTGTCAGGACGAGGTCCGCGCGGATGACGTGCTCGTCGAGGAGCTCGCGGCCCACGAAGCCGCTGGCGTCCGCGCCGAAGTCGGCGAGGACCAGCTCCGCGTTGGCCTCCATCGGGGCGCCCTCGTGGCCCCAGGTGCCCGCGCTCTCCACGATCAGGCCGCCGCCCCGGGGGTCGCCCAGGCGGTCGCACAGGGCATGGCGGGTCAGCCGCTCGGTGATCGGCGAGCGGCAGACGTTGCCGGTGCTGACGTGGAGGATGCGGAAGGAAGTGCTCTCGTGCCCCGCTATGCCACGCCCCTCAGGGGCGGTCAATTGGCCACCTCGAGGTCGGGTACGACCTTCCGGAGCTCCTCCGGGGACAGGGCGCCCTCGCGCAGCAGGACGGGCACCTTGCCCGTGACGTCCACGATCGACGACGGGATGATCCCGGGCGTCGGGCCGCCGTCGAGGTACACCGAGACGGAGTCCCCCAGCATGCCCTGCGCCGCGTCGCAGTCCTCCGGCGACGGGTGTCCCGTGAGGTTCGCCGAGGAGACGGCCATGGGGCCGACCTCGGTGAGCAGCTCGATCGCGACCGGGTGCAGCGGCATCCGGATCGCCACCGTGCCCCGGGTGTCCCCCAGGTCCCACTGCAGCGACGGCTGGTGCTTGGCGACCAGCGTCAGCGCACCGGGCCAGAACGCGTCGACGAGCTCCCACGCCTGCTCGGAGAAGTCCGTGACGAGCCCGTGCAGCGTGTTCGGGGAGCCGATGAGGACGGGCGTGGGCATGTTGCGGCCCCGGCCCTTGGCGTCCAGCAGGTCCGCGACCGCCTCGGAGCTGAAGGCGTCCGCGCCGATCCCGTACACGGTGTCGGTGGGCAGCACGACCAGCTCGCCACGACGAACGGCGGACGCGGCCTCGCGCAGACCGGTCACACGGTCCGTCGCCTCGTTGCAGTCGTATCGCCGAGCCATCAGCGGGCCTCCTCATACACAAGCGTGGTCATGGCAGTGCGGTTCACGGCATCGCCTTGCGGGCGGTGGCGAAGCGCGGCCGGTTGTTCAGGTCGGGGTGGTCGGCGGCGTCCGCCCAGCCGGCCTCCTCGTTGAAGATCCACGGCACCTGGCCGCCCTGGGTGTCCGCGTGCTCGATCACGACGAGGCCCCCCGGGCGCAGCAGCCGGTGGGCGGTGCGCTCGATCCCCCGGATCGTGTCGAGGCCGTCCTCGCCGGAGAACAGTGCCATCTCCGGGTCGTGGTCGCGTGCCTCGGGCGCGACGTACTCCCACTCGGTCAGCGGGATGTACGGCGGGTTGGAGATGACCAGGTCGACCTGGCCGTCGAGCTCCGGCAGCGCGCTGAGCGCGTCGCCCTGGTGCACGGTGACCCGCGAACCCTCGGCGTTCTTACGGGTCCACACCAGCGCGTCGTCCGAGAGCTCCACGGCGTGCACGCGCGAGCGCGGCACCTCCTGCGCCATGGCGAGCGCGATCGCGCCCGAACCGCTGCACAGGTCGACGATCAGCGGCTCGACGACGTCCATGGCCCGTACGGCGTCTATGGCCCAGCCGACGACCGACTCGGTCTCCGGACGGGGCACGAAGACGCCCGGCCCCACCTGGAGCTCCAGGTAGCGGAAGAACGCCCGGCCGGTGATGTGCTGGAGCGGCTCGCGCGCCTCCCGGCGGGCCACCGCCTCCCAGTAGCGGGCGTCGAAGTCCGCGTCCTTGACGTTGTGCAGCTCCCCCCGCTTGACGCCGTGCACGAACGCGGCGAGCTCCTCCGCGTCGAAACGCGGAGAGGGAACGCCGGCGTCGGCCAGCCGCTGGGTGGCCTGGGCCACCTCGGCAAGCAGCAGGTTCACGCTGGTCCTCCGTGGTACGGGGTGGGGCTTACGGAACTTACGCGGCGGCCAGTTTCGCAGCAGAGTCGGCGTCGACGCAGGCCTGGATCATCGCGTCCAGGTCGCCGTCGAGTACCTGGTCCAAGTTGTACGCCTTGAAGCCGACGCGGTGGTCCGAGATCCGGTTTTCCGGGAAGTTGTACGTACGGATCTTCTCGGATCGGTCGACGGTGCGGACCTGGCTGCGGCGGGCGTCGGCGGCCTTGGACTCGGCCTCCTCCTGCGCGGCGGCGAGCAGCCGGGACCGGAGGATACGCATGGCCTGCTCCTTGTTCTGGAGCTGGCTCTTCTCGTTCTGGCAGGAGGCGACGATGCCGGTCGGCAGGTGCGTGATGCGGACCGCGGAGTCGGTCGTGTTGACGGACTGGCCGCCGGGACCGGAGGAGCGGTACACGTCGATGCGCAGGTCGTTGGCGTGGATCTCGACGTCGATCTCCTCGGCCTCGGGCGTCACGAGGACACCGGCGGCGGAGGTGTGGATCCGGCCGGCCGACTCGGTGGCGGGCACGCGCTGCACGCGGTGCACCCCGCCCTCGTACTTCAGCCGCGCCCAGACGCCCTGGCCGGGCTCGGTCGCGCCGTTGCCGCCCTTGGTCTTCACCGCGACCTGGACGTCCTTGTAGCCGCCGAGTTCGGACTCGGTGGAGTCGATGATCTCGGTCTTCCAGCCGACGCGCTCGGCGTAGCGCAGATACATCCGCAGCAGATCGCCGGCGAACAGGGCGGACTCGTCGCCGCCCGCGCCGGCCTTGATCTCCAGGATGACGTCCTTGTCGTCGCTGGGGTCGCGCGGGACGAGCAGCAGCCGCAGCTTGTCGGTCAGCTCCTCGCGCTGCTTCTCCAGCTCCTTGACCTCGGCCGCGAAGTCGGGGTCGTCGTGCATCAGCTCGCGGGCGGTCTCGATGTCGTCACCGTTCTGCTTCCACGAACGGTAGACGGCGACGATCGGGGTCAGCTCGGCGTAACGCTTGTTCAGCTTGCGCGCGTTGGCCTGGTCCGCGTGGACCGAAGGGTCAGCGAGCTTCTTCTCGAGATCGGCGTGCTCGCCGATCAGTTCCTCGACC
Source organism: Streptomyces sp. NPDC059567 (assembly GCF_042735655.1). Taxonomy (NCBI): domain Bacteria; kingdom Bacillati; phylum Actinomycetota; class Actinomycetes; order Kitasatosporales; family Streptomycetaceae; genus Streptomyces; species Streptomyces sp. NPDC059567. Next base: position 26,795 of record NZ_JBHWBS010000032.1, read on the forward strand.
GCCTCGAACATCGGGGGCTCCTGGTTTTCGTACGAACGGACTGCGGGGACGGCAAAGCGCCGGTCCGGTCCCCCCTGCGGGAGCGACCAAGGACCGGCGCAGTGACGTGCTACTTCTTGGCCGCAGCCTTGCCGAAGCGGGCCTCGAAGCGGGCGACGCGGCCGCCGGTGTCGAGGATCTTCTGCTTGCCCGTGTAGAACGGGTGGCACTCGGAGCAGACCTCGGCACGGATGGTGCCCTCGGTCAGGGTGCTACGGGTGGTGAACGACGCGCCACAGGTGCAGCTGACCTGGGTCTCGACGTACTCGGGGTGGATCTCGCGCTTCAAGGTGTCTCCTAGTTTCGGGAGGGCGCCGGGTCGCCGTGCGGATTGCACCTGCGTGAACCGGAGCCGACGTACCAGTCTGCCAGGACCGGCCGTATCTCCCAAAACCGGGTCCGTGGTGAAACTATTCCGGGGCGGTCGAGCGGTGCCCGCGGGGGCTACTTCACGACGCCGTCCGCCTGCCCGGTGGCCGTGTCCTTGGTGGCGGAGGCGGGGATGGGCTTGTCGGCCTTGAGCGCCTGCCAGACCTGCCGGGACTGGGCTTCCAGGGGGATGACGCGGTTCGGGTCGGCGGGGTCGTACCGGACCGGCATCGTGACCATGTGGACGTCCTCCGAGCCGATCGCCGAGAGCCCCTTGGCGAAGCTCATGAGCTCGTTGACGGAGTCCAGCTCGGAGTCGGGCGTGATGGCCTTGGTGGCCGTGTCCGCGATGTCCAGGAGCTTCTTGGGGTTGGTGAGGACGCCGACGTCCTTGACCTGCTCGATGAACGCCTTCATGAAGGCCTGCTGGAGCTGGATCCGGCCGAGGTCGCTGCCGTCGCCGACGGTCTTGCGGGTGCGGACCAGGCCGAGGGACTGCTCGCCGTCGAGGGTGTGGGTGCCCGGTGCGAGGTCGAGGTGGCTCTTGTCGTCCGTGATGCGCCGTGTCGTGGTGACCTCGACGCCGCCGAGCTTGTCGATCAGCTTGGTGAAGCCGGTGAAGTCGACCTCGATGTAGTGGTCCATGCGGATGCCGGACATCGCCTCGACGGTCTTCACGGCGCATGCCGGGCCGCCGACCTCGTACGCGGTGTTGAACATCGCCCGCTTCTCGCCGGCGACGGTGTTCCCCTGCCCGTCGGTGCAGGCGGGGCGCGCGACGAGGGTGTCGCGCGGGACGGAGACGACGCCGGCCTTCTTGTGGCCCTCGTAGACGTGGACGATCATCGCGGTGTCGGAGCGGGCCCCGCCCTCGTCCTTGCCGTACGCGCCGTTGTCGCCGGAGCGGGAGTCGGAGCCGAGGACGAGGATGTCCATCGAGCCGTTGTCGACGTTCTCGGGGCGTTCGGTGCCGAGCTGGGCGTTGATGTCGACGCCCTTGAGGTTGCCGTTCAGCTTGAAGTAGACGTAACCGAGTCCGGAGCCGCCGACCACGACGAGTGCGGCCGCGCCCCAGGCGGCGACGGTCACCGCGCGGCGGCCCTTGGTGGGCGGCTTGCGTCGGCGGCCGTTGCCGCTGCCCGGTATTCGGCCGCCCCTGCTCTGCTGACTCATCTGCTACCTCAGGTCCTAGTTTCACCTTCTGTGACGGCGAAGCGCCCAAAAGGGTTGCATAGGAACCTGTGAGGTTTCGCAGAGCGACGGGCCACAACGCACCGCGCCCACCGTGCGAGGCACGGTGGGCGCGATGGGTTTGTCCAGGTCACGGCGGGGTTACGGCCCTGAGGCCGGTTCCCCGCCGTGTGACGGAGGTCTCGCCTCAGTCGTTGTTGCCGGCTCCGGGAGTCGTCTTCTGGATCTGGAGCAGAAACTCGCCGTTCGACTTCGTCTGCTTCATCTTGTCGAGGAGCAGCTCGATCGCCTGCTGCTGGTCGAGCGCGTGCAGCACACGGCGCAGCTTCCAGGTGACGGCGAGCTCGTCGCTGCCGAGCAGGATCTCTTCCTTACGCGTACCCGAGGCGTCGACGTCGACGGCCGGGAAGATGCGCTTGTCGGCGAGCTTCCGGTCGAGCTTGAGCTCCATGTTGCCGGTGCCCTTGAACTCCTCGAAGATCACCTCGTCCATGCGCGAGCCGGTGTCGACCAGCGCGGTGGCCAGGATGGTCAGCGAGCCGCCGTCCTCGATGTTGCGCGCGGCACCGAAGAAGCGCTTCGGCGGGTAGAGCGCGGTCGAGTCGACACCACCGGACAGGATGCGGCCGGAGGCCGGCGCCGCGAGGTTGTACGCGCGGCCCAGGCGGGTGATCGAGTCGAGCAGGACGACCACGTCGTGACCCAGCTCCACGAGACGCTTGGCGCGCTCGATGGCCAGCTCGGCGACCGTGGTGTGGTCCTCGGCCGGGCGGTCGAAGGTCGAGGAGATGACCTCGCCCTTGACCGACCGCTGCATGTCGGTGACCTCTTCCGGACGCTCGTCGACCAGGACGACCATCAGGTGGCACTCGGGGTTGTTGTGCGTGATCGCGTTGGCGATCGCCTGCATGATCATGGTCTTGCCGGTCTTCGGCGGGGCCACGATCAGGCCACGCTGGCCCTTGCCGATCGGCGACACGAGGTCGATGATCCGCGTGGTCAGCACGCCCGGGTCGGTCTCCAGGCGGAGCCGGTCCTGCGGGTAGAGCGGGGTCAGCTTGTTGAACTCCGGGCGGCCACGGCCGGAATCGGCGGCCATGCCGTTCGAGGAGTCCAGGCGGACCAGCGCGTTGAACTTCTCGCGGCGCTCGCCCTCCTTCGGCTGACGCACGGCGCCGGTGACGTGGTCACCCTTGCGCAGGCCGTTCTTGCGGACCTGGGCGAGGGAGACGTACACGTCGTTCGGGCCGGGCAGGTAGCCGGAGGTCCGGATGAACGCGTAGTTGTCGAGGATGTCGAGGATGCCCGCGACGGGGATCAGGACATCGTCGTCCGAGACCTGCGGCTCGCCGGTCGCGAAGTCGTCACGGCCGCGACGGCCACGACGGTCGCGGTAGCGGCCGCGACGGCCACGACGGCCGCCCTCGTCGTCGAAGTCGTCCTGCGGGCCGGTGTTCGGCTGCTGGCCGCCCTGACGCTGCTGACGCTGGCCGCCCTGGCCACCGCCCTGCTGGTCGTCGCCCTTGCCGCGGTCACGGCGGTCGCGCTGGCGGTCGCCGCGGTCACGGCGCTCCCCGCGCTCGCCGCGGTCACGGCGGCCGCGACCCTCGGCGGTGTCGACGGCTGTGTCGGCCTTGGCGTCGGCGGACGTGTCCGTACGGGCCTCGACCTTGGCCTCGGTCTTCACGGCCTGGGCGGTCTCGGCCTTGGCCTCGCCCTCCGGGCTTCCGGCGGGCGCGGTGGCCCGGCGACGGCGGCGCTCGCCGGCCGGCTGGTCGTCGGTGGGGGCACCTCCCTGGTCGAGCGAAGCCGAGACCTTGGGGGAGGGCTGACCGGGGATGTCGATCTGCTGCTGGGCGACGGCCTTCTCGGCCTTCTCCGCCTGCGGGGCGGCGGTCTCGGCCGCGGCCTCGGCCGTGCGGGCCTTGGAGGTGGCACGGCGCTTCGGCTTGGTCTCAGCCGTGTCGGCGGCCTTGGCGGGGGCGGACGAGCCGCCTCCGGCCTGCGCCTCCTTGATGACCTCGATCAGCTGGCTCTTGCGCATCCGCGCGGTGCCCCTGATGCCGAGGCCGGACGCGACCTGCTGCAGCTCGGCCAGGACCATGCCCTCGAGGCCGGTGCCGGAGCGGCGGCGCCGTGCGGTGGTGCCAGTGGCAGCACCTTCGGCGGGCGCGGCGTTGTCGACACTGTTGTCGGCAGTCACGCCCATCAGATCGGTGGTGTCGCTCACGAAGGGTCCTTCCCTGGAGCGGACGTCGGCCATCTGGCTCGGCGACCGGTTGTGCTGTCCGGCAGCGGTCCTGGCTTGTGGACCGTGTCGGGGCGGTGGTCCCGCCGGGTACGGCGGAAGAGAAAAAACGTGCTGTGGGTCCGGCCCGAGGCCCCCTGCTCGGCCCTCACCTGGGAAGAGCGAGGGGTGTCGCGCCGGTTCCGGAGCGTGCTCGAAACTGCTCAGGCAGGCTGCTCAGGCAGTTGGGGAGGCTCCCGGAAGAATCGGTGGTCCCGGATGGGGACACTCAGCACCGCGCCACAAAGGCGCCGGGTGCTGACTTGAGGTTAACACTACCGGCTCCAACAAACATTCCCCCTCTCCATCACCGGCAATCACGTGTCCCTACGGAGCGAGCGGCAGAACACTCGCTCCGGACACGTCGAGGTCGAGCCGGTTCGCGGCCCATCCCTCTCCCGCCAGCCGGGCGACCTTGTCGGCCGTCCCGTGTTCGGCCAGCGCGAGCACCGTGGGGCCCGCGCCGGAGATGACCGCGGGGACTCCGTCCGCCCGCAGCCGGTTCACAAGGGCGATGCTCTCGGGCATCGCGGGAGCCCGGTACTCCTGGTGCAGCCGGTCCTCGGTGGCCGCGAGCAGCAGCTCGGGGCGGCGGGTCAGCGCCTCCACGAGGAGCGCGGCGCGCCCGGCGTTGGCCGCGGCGTCGACGTGCGGGACGGTGCGCGGCAGCAGACCGCGGGCGGTCTCGGTCAGTACGGGCTTTCCGGGGACGAAAACCACCGGAACGATGGAATCCGAGGGATCCATCCTGATCGCCCGCGCGGCACCGGATTCGGTCCAGGCGAGCGTGAAGCCGCCGAGCAGGCAGGCGGCGACGTTGTCGGGGTGCCCCTCGATCTCCGTGGCGAGCTCGAGGAGGGCCGCCTCGTCGAGGCGGGTGTCGCCGCCTATGGTCACGGCGCGGGCGGCGACGATGCCGGCGCAGATGGCGGCGGAGGAGGAGCCGAGGCCGCGGCCGTGCGGGATGCGGTTGGCGCAGACGACCTCGAGGCCGCGCGGCTGCCCGCCGAGCAGGTCGAAGGCCGTGCGCAGGGAGCGTACGAGCAGGTGGCTCTCGTCGCGCGGGAGCGTGTCGGCGCCCTCTCCGGCGATGTCGATGTGCAGCCCGGAGTCGGCGACCCGGACGACGACGTCGTCGTAGAGACCCAGCGACAGGCCGAAGGCATCGAAGCCCGGGCCGAGGTTGGCGCTGGTGGCGGGAACGCGCACCCGTACGGCGGCGGCGCGGAACGCGGGACCGGCCATCGCTCGATGACTCTCCTTGACTTGCGACTACGGGATTTCAAGAGAAGTACACGGAAACCCGGGGGCCGCTTCTGCCTCGGGGGCGACAACGGCAACGACACCGCGCATATGCAACGGGGCGGGTTCGGTACAGCCTATCGAAGGAAGGTTCTGTGGCGACATAGGGCGCACAGGAGGCGCACGATGCGTGTCGCGAGCCATCCTGTGCGCCTATGTACGTTCCTGATCGGGTTTCACCCGGTGGCCCCTCCGTGCGGAGGGGCCGAATCAGGCCAGGCAGAGGTGGATCAGGCCAGATCAGAAGGCTGATCGGGCCGGGCGCGGCGGATCAGCCGCCCGTCCGGGGCCGATCGGACCGGCTGGGGCCGATCAGATCAGGCCGAGGCGCTCCGCGGCGGTCGCCGCGTCGACCGGGACGGTGACCGGCTGGGGAGCGCCGGCGACGGCCCAGTCGGGGTCCTTCAGGCCGTTGCCGGTGACCGTGCAGACGATCCGCTGGCCCGGGTCGACCTTGCCCTGCTCGGCGGCCTTCAGCAGACCGGCCACGGACGCGGCGGAGGCGGGCTCGACGAAGACGCCCTCCTGCGAGGCCAACAGCCGGTAGGCACGCAGGATCTCACGGTCCGTCACCTCGTCGATGAAGCCGCCGGACTCGTCCCGCGCGGCGATCGCGAAGTCCCAGGAGGCCGGGTTGCCGATCCGGATCGCGGTGGCGATGGTCGACGGGTCCTTGACGACCTCGCCGCGCACGAGCGGCGCGGAGCCGGAGGCCTGGAAGCCCCACATGCGCGGGGTGTGCGTCGCCAGACCGTCGGCGGCGTACTCCCGGTACCCCTTCCAGTACGCCGTGATGTTGCCGGCGTTGCCCACGGGCAGGACGTGAATGTCGGGAGCGTCGCCCAGCATGTCCACGATCTCGAAGGCGGCGGTCTTCTGGCCCTCGATACGGACCGGGTTCACCGAATTGACCAGTGCCACCGGGTAGTTCTCGGAGAGCGCGCGGGCCAGGGTGAGGCAGTCGTCGAAGTTGCCGTCGACCTGGAGGATCTTCGCGCCGTGCACGAGGGCCTGGCCCATCTTGCCGAGCGCGATCTTGCCCTGCGGCACGAGGACGGCGGACACCATCCCGGCGCGCACCGCGTAAGCCGCGGCGGACGCCGAGGTGTTGCCGGTGGAGGCGCAGATGACGGCCTGCGCGCCCTCCTCCTTGGCCTTGGAGATGGCCATGGTCATGCCGCGGTCCTTGAAGGAACCGGTGGGGTTGGCGCCCTCGACCTTGAGGTGCACCTCGCAGCCCGTGCGCTCGGAGAGGACCTGAGCGGGGACGAGCGGCGTGCCGCCCTCACGGAGCGTGACGACGGGCGTCGCGTCCGTGACCGGAAGGCGGTCCCGGTACTCCTCGATGATGCCGCGCCACTGGTGGGTGCCCTTGCTGGTCATGGGTCCTTACTCCCCTTCAACACGCATGATGCTGGCGACACCGCGCACGGTGTCGAGCTTGCGCAGCGCCTCGACGGTCCCGGAGAGGGCGGCGTCGGGCGCGCGGTGGGTGACGACGACGAGGGAGGCCTCGCCGTCCTTGCCCTGCTGGCGCACCGTATCGATGGATACGCCGTGCTCGGCGAAGACCGTCGCGACCTGGGCGAGTACGCCAGGCTTGTCGGCCACGTCGAGGCTGATGTGGTACCGCGTCACGACCTCGCCCATGGGGCTCACGGGCAGCTGGGTGTACGCGGACTCGCCGGGGCCGGTGGCCTCGTTGAGCTTGTTGCGGCACACGGCGACCAGGTCGCCGAGGACGGCCGAGGCGGTCGGAGAACCGCCGGCGCCGGGGCCGTAGAACATGAGCCGCCCGGCGGCCTCGGCCTCGACGAAGACCGCGTTGTAGGCCTCGCGGACGGAGGCGAGCGGGTGGCTCAGCGGGATCATCGCGGGGTGCACGCGCGCGGTGACGGAGCCGCCGTCGGCGGAGCGCTCGCAGATGGCGAGCAGCTTGATGGTGCAGCCCATGCGCTTGGCGGAGGCGAAGTCGGCGGCGGTGACCTCGGTCATGCCCTCGCGGTAGACGTCGTCGAGGCGTACGCGGGTGTGGAAGGCGATCCCGGCGAGGATGGCGGCCTTGGCGGCGGCGTCGAAGCCCTCGACGTCGGCGGTCGGGTCGGCCTCGGCGTACCCGAGGGCGGTGGCCTCGTCGAGCGCTTCGGAGTACCCGGCGCCGGACGTGTCCATCTTGTCGAGGATGAAGTTGGTCGTCCCGTTGACGATGCCCATCACGCGGTTGATCTTGTCGCCGGCGAGGGACTCGCGCAGCGGCCGGATGAGCGGGATGGCGCCCGCGACGGCGGCCTCGTAGTAGAGGTCCTGGCCGTGCTGGTCGGCGGAGGCGTAGAGGCTCGCGCCGTCCTGGGCGAGGAGCGCCTTGTTGGCCGAGACGACGGAGGCGCCGTGCTCGAAGGCGGTGGTGATGAGGGAGCGGGCGGGCTCGACCCCGCCGATGACCTCGACGACCACGTCGATGTCGCCCCGTTTGACCAGAGCGGTGGCGTCGGTGGTGATCAGCTCCGCGGGGATGCCCTCACGGACCTTGTCGGGGCGGCGGACCGCCACGCCGGCGAGCTCGACCGGGGCGCCGATGCGCGCGGCGAGGTCGTCGGCGTGCGTCGTCATGATGCGCGCCACCTCTGAGCCGACCACACCACAGCCCAGCAGCGCCACCTTCAGCGGACGCGTACGCATCATCCGACCTCGTTTCTCGTACTACTTCGTATCTCTACGGTTGGACCAGTCTCACTCACCGGACGAGGGTTTCTGTCCCTCGTCCGGATCCTGAGACGCTTATTTCATCACCCGACATCGAGACGCAGGAGATCTTCCTCCGTCTCACGCCGGACGATCACCTTCGCCTCGCCGTCGCGCACGGCGACGACGGGCGGGCGGAGTGCGTGGTTGTAGTTGCTGGCCATGGAGCGGCAGTACGCGCCGGTGGCCGGTACGGCGATGAGGTCGCCGGGGGCGATGTCGGCGGGCAGGAATGCGTCCCGTACGACGATGTCGCCACTCTCGCAGTGCTTGCCGACGACGCGGGCGAGCATGGGCTCGGCGTCGCTCGTCCGCGACACGAGGGCGACGCTGTACTCGGCGTCGTACAGCGCGGTGCGGATGTTGTCCGACATGCCGCCGTCGACGCTGACGTACGTCCGCAGCCCTTCGAGGGGCTTGACCGTGCCGACCTCGTAGAGGGTGAAGGCGGTGGGCCCCACGATGGCGCGCCCGGGCTCGACGGAGATCCGAGGCGTACGGAGCCCCGCGGCCTCGCACTCACGGGTGACGATCTCGGTGAGGGCCTTGGCGATGTGGTGCGGCTCGCGGGGGTCGTCCTCGGAGGTGTAGGCGATGCCGAGGCCGCCGCCGAGGTCGATCTCGGGGAGCTCGACGCCGTGCTCGTCGCGTACCTCGGCGAGCAGCTGGACGACGCGGCGGGCGGACACCTCGAAGCCGGCCATGTCGAAGATCTGGGACCCGATGTGGGAGTGGATGCCGATGAGCTCGAGCCCGTCGAGCTTGAGGATCCTGCGGACGGCCTCGGCGGCCTGTCCCCCGGCGAGGGCGATGCCGAACTTCTGGTCCTCGTGGGCCGTGGCGATGAACTCGTGCGTGTGAGCCTCGACCCCGACCGTCACCCGGATCTGCACGCGCTGGCGCTTGCCGAGCGACTGGGCGATGTGGGCGACGCGGACGATCTCCTGGAAGGAGTCGAGCACGATGCGCCCGACGCCGACCTCGACGGCGCGCTGGATCTCTTCGTGGGACTTGTTGTTCCCGTGGAAGGCGATGCGCTCGGCGGGCATCCCGGCGGACAGGGCCGTGGACAGCTCGCCGCCGGAGCACACGTCCAGATTCAGCCCCTCCTCCTTGAGCCAGCGCACGACGGCGCGGGAGAGGAAGGCCTTGCCGGCGTAGAAGACGTCGGCGTCGGCGCCGAAGGCGTCGGCCCAGGCGCGGCAGCGGGCGCGGAAGTCGGCCTCGTCGAGGAAGTACGCGGGGGTACCGAACTGCTCACGGAGCTCGTCGACTCCGATACCGCCGACGGTGACGACACCGAGGTCGTTCCGCTCGACGGTCCTGGCCCAGACCTTGGGGTCGAGGTGGTTCAGGTCGGAGGGCGGGGCGGTGTAGTGCCCTTCGGGGAGGACGTCGGCGTGACGGGGCCCGGCGGGGTGGGCGGAACGGCTCATGTCTGCAATCTTTCAAATCTGGTCGGGTGCGCTGATGCCGAGCAGGGAGAGGCCACCGGCGAGCACCACCCCGGCGGCTTCGGCGAGCGCGAGCCGGGAGCGGTGGGCGGCCGAGGGTTTCTCGTCGCCGAGGGGCAGGACGGTGTGCTGGAAGTCGAGCAGCGCATCGGCAACGACTTCGAGATGCCGGGCGACCCGATCGGGGGCGCGATGGCGGGCGGCGGAGGCGAGGACGGCGGGGTGATCGGCGAGGACGCGAACGAGGGCGGCCTGGGCGCAGGTGCCTTCGGAGGCGGGGTGGGGGGCCTGGGCGTAGGCGCCTTCGGGGGCGGGGTGGGGGGTGCCGGGGACGTCGAGGGCCGCGGCGGCTTCGACGGCGGGGGTGAGGGCGACCTGGGCGCCGGCGGCGTCTTCGACGGCGGCACGCGTGAGGACCGAGGCGTCGGCGGCGGCACGCGTGAGGACCGGGGCGTCGGCGTCTTCGACGTTGACGTCGAGGTTGAGGCTCTGGAGCTGGGCGGCGTTACGGAGGAGGGCGCGGGTACGGGAGTGGGCGTACCGGACACGGAAGAGGGGATTGTCCTCGTGCTGTCGGAGGAGCTCGTCGCCGAGACGGGCCCGGTCGTGCGAGGCGGCGGAGAGGAGCCCCCAACGCGCGGCGTCGACGCCGAGACGGCGGAGGAGGGCGCGGGGGGTGTCGGGAACAGGAAGGGGCGCGATGTCGACGGGCAGCTTGCCCCTCGCTCCCTGGGCCTCGATCCGCACGCCGAAGAGTGCCCAGTCGGGGTCGGCGGCGTCCTCGCAGCCGGTGCGGACGGCGACGCCCTGGGAGACGAGGATGCGCCGCAGCGAGTCGGCGGTGACGGCGGCGCGGAGGTCGGCGCGGTAGCAGGGCTGGGAGATCTGGCCGGTGGGCTGGAGCCACCCGTACTGGGGACCGCGGCGGAGGATCTCGCGTACGAGGTCCTGCTGTGCCTCCTGGCGGAGGGTGAAGTTGAGGAAGCCGGGCCCGGTGATGTCTACGGCGGCGAGCCCGGGGCTGTGGTGGAGCCGGTCCTTGAGGATGGCGGCCACGTCGAGGGGGGTGCGCCGGGCGGCCCGCGCGAGGGTCAGGGCCACGTTGCTCGCGTAGTCCCCGCGCCCGCCGGGCCGGGGCCGCTCGACCTTGATGTGTCGGGGCATGTCTCCGCTGTCGACCTGCAGCGCACCGTCGTCGACCGCACGGCGCACGGCGTGCAGCACGGTGAGGGAGAGGTCCGCGGGAGTCACGGGACAAGCGTATGGGAGAAGGGGGGTCGGAACGCGAACCGGTTTCGCAATGCGGGCAGCAGGGGGCGGGCGCACTCAGTCGCGGCCGGGCGCGCTGTGGAGCACGACGGCTAGTGGGACCCGCTGGGACTGCCGGCGCGCCCGGCCCCGTGTCTGCCGTCGACGGCAGAAGGCCCCTCCTGTCCGTCGCGCCGCTCGCCGCGCTCCCGGTGCATGAGCTGCCGCACGACGCGGACGAGCTCGGCGGGCTCGAAGGGCTTGGCAAGGAACGCGTCGACGCCGGCCGCGACACCGCTGTCCATCTCGTGCTGCGTACAGGCACTGACGATGGCGACGGGCACATGACTGGTCCGTGGATCGGACCGCAGCTTCTCGGCGGTACGCAACCCGTCCAACCGGGGCATGACGACGTCGAGGGTGACGACATCAGGACATACCTGATGCACGACATCCAGACACTCGGCACCATCGGCCGCGGTCACGACCTCGAACCCCTCGAGTTCAAGATTGACCCTGATCAACTGCCGGATCACCCGGTTGTCATCGACAACGAGCACCCGACCGGACACGCCTGACACACGACGAGAGTAGGTCGCGGGGAGGGGCTGCGTCCGGGTTTTGCCCACTTCCGACCCGTGAGGGGGAACGAGGGGTCGGTGACGCGACGGAAATACCTGTTCACAGGCACTCCTCGGATGCTGGTAGGGTTCTACCCGTCGCCGCCGAACACGGCGGACGCCCCCGTAGCTCAGGGGATAGAGCAACGGCCTCCGGAGCCGTGTGCGCAGGTTCGAATCCTGCCGGGGGCACTTCGCAGGAAGTGCCTAAAGACCCCGCCACCAGCTAAGACGCTGAGGACGGGGTCTTCTTGCGTGTGCAGGCGTGTTCTTGGGGCCGCGGCCCCCAGTGGGTGCCTCCGGTCACGGAGCCTTCAGTAGCTCCGCCATGGAGATCTGGGTCGTGCCGCTGGGTGCGTAGGCCAGCCCGTAGCGCTCTGCCATCCGGTGGGTATCCGCCGCTGATGGCCTGTTTCCGAGAGCCTCCTTGGGCCCCACCACGGCCACCAGATCCGGGCCGAAGGGGCCCTCCGACTTCACCTCGTGCAGGGCCCACCAGACGGTGACGTAGTGGGGAGCCCGGGTGTTCTCGAGAACGGCCGTGCTGTGCGCGATGCGTGACTCGTATCGGAAGGTGTTGACGGGGTCATCGTTGTCACCATGGTCATCATTGGTTACCCAACGTGGCTCCAACTTCTTGTTGACGTATTCCTTGTTCCACGAACTGGAGCCGGATCTGGCGTAGTCGTCGGTGAGCTTCGCTCGGTCCTTCCTCAGAAAGGCTACGTTCGCGGTGGCGGCCAGCACTTCGTACGTGTTTCTCCTGGGAAACTGGATGACCTTCCGCGTCACGATTTCCGCTCCTGGTTCGAGCACCATGGCGGGACCGGCTCGTCCGGCGAACTGTCCTTGGGCCAGCAGTTCGTATCCGCCGGCGTGAACATTCGTGTAGCGCATGAGGTCTCGCTGACCGCTGTTGATGTCCTGGAGCCAGTCCTTGTCCGGGCGGGGGTAGCGCACGAACGACGTCGGTCGTGCGCTCAGCTGGTACAGGGAACCGAGAACGTACACACCCACCTTCCCCGAATTGCGCGTGCGCAGGCGCAGCGGAACGCTGACTGCGCCGTTCGCGGCGGCGGTTGCGGCACCGAACTCCACCGAAGTCGTGAGCATGGCCGTCGCCGTGTAGGGCTGGTAGACCTGGGTGTGCGTGAAGTTGGCGACCGCGAGGAGTCCTGTGAGCGCCACACCCGCCGCAAAGCCTCGGGCGTGGGGGACGCGGCTCCAGACGCCTTTCTTGTAGAGCCACAAGAGAGCCCAGCAGGCCCATGGCAGCAGGATCAGAAAGAGTGAGTAGTAGGTGAAACTGCCGTCCAGATGAAGGATGAGCAGAACGACGTTCGTCAACAGCGAGATCAGGACGCCGAGGATCACGAGCGCGCCCGAGTACTTCGCAGGGCTGAAGAGGGCGCCGAAGGCGACCACCTCCAGAATGGCTGCCGCCAGGAAGACGACGCCGCTGATTCTTCCGGCGTACGTCAGCCCGTCGGTCACATCCGCACCACCGAAAATGGTCAGCTCAACCGCCGTCGCTACCAGGCCACACGCGATCAGAATCCAGAGGACGACGCCTCTCCGTCCCGGAGTCCGCTGCTCATTCATGCCCGCACAATGCCCAGCATTGTCGGACGAACCAAGCCGCCCCTCCAAACCGTCCGGGTGATTCGCAGGCGACAACCGTGCGCCCCGCGGGGCACTCGGCTTTGATCGAACGGTGCCGTGCTGATGGTCGTGCGTGAATCGGGTCGTTGGCGCGCACGCCGCCGCCCGGCGGCGGTCAGCGCGGGCGGAGGACCATGAGGGAGTCTTCCGGGGTCGCCACCATGGCGAAGGGGAAGCGGTCGAGTTCGAGGCAGAGTGCGACGTCATCGGGATGGGATCCTCGACGCACACCCTCCGCCAGCTCGGTGGCGGCGCGCGACTTGCCGGCGCGGCGGAGGAACTCGGCTGCGTCCGTTCCCGCCTCGGTGGTTCTCCGGGCGATGTACTGAGCGCACGCCAGATCCTCCTCGGCGTGCCCATCCTCGCCAGTGACCACGAACGTGACACTGGCGCAGTCCCGTGTCCGCAGGAGTCGAGCCGTCGCCTCCGCCACCACGAAGCCGGCGCACAGCACCAGCGACGCCTCCTTGACCGCCAGGGCGCCGACCGTCCCTGCCGTGGTCTTCTGCACAACGGTCCGTCCGGCGAGGTCGATGGACCGCAGCAGGGCCGGTGAGTTGACGGCGTCGAACCCGGGCGCGGGCGGGCCGTCCTTGAGCGCCACCCAATCCGGGTGACGAGCCTTGAGCGCCAGGGCTTCGTCCAGCGACTCGGCAAGAACGATCTTTTCCGCCCCCTGGGCAAAGGCCCAGGCCGCCACCGTGAAAGCACGCATGACGTCGACCACGACCGCCACGGACGGGGTTTCGACCAGGTCGGCAATGCCGAGGAAGCGAGCGTCCAAACGAGCGTCCATCCGGTCATGGTCGCGCATGCCCTACCCGAAGCACCAGCACGCCCCCCCCCTGCGCCGTGCCGTAGCAATTGCGTTCGCTGCCTTCGGGCAGCGGCTCGGCGTCGTGGCGTTGCAGCTTTCGGGGTGCCGGGAGTGCGTCACGCGAAGTGCCTTCCCGCCTCCTCCTGGGGGCCGCGCAGCAGCGCGCTGATCGCTTCGTACGCACTCGCTCCCAGGAAGTACGGGCCCGTGTGGTGCATGAGGAAGAAGTGGCCGGTCTCGTCGATGAGGATCATCGACGCGTCGAACTCCTCGTAGCCCACCGGGAACAGTCGGCGGCCCAGGTCTTCGGCCAGCTCGGCCACGTCCTCGGCGCTCTCCTCGTAGATCCACTGCGGGGTGAAGCCGACGGCGTCCGGCGGAGTGCCCGGGATGGGCAGGCGCAGGCCGCCGAATTCGCGTACGAAGTCCTGGGCGGCCTCGAACGGTTCGACCGGATGGCCCTCGTCCGCGAAGCGTTCCGTCACCACCCGTAGGAGCTCGGGCAGCTCCGCGCCGATGTCGCGCCCGGGGGACCAGCCCGCGGCGGTCAGGGCCGCCTCGACCTCGTCCGCTCTCATTCTCGGCATTGCCTGTTCTCCCCCGGTGGCAGCGCGCCCTGGGATCGTACAGCGCCGAGTCCGGGCGGATCGCTTCCATAAGCAAGCCTGATGGTGGGCTCATTGTTCGCGTGGATTCGCCGCCCTAGCTTTGGGGACAAACGTCAGCCGTATTCGGACTGACCGAAGGGGGCGAAATGAAGTTCGGGGTATATCCGGCCTACATCGGTGGCCAGGACATCACCGGCGACAATCCGCAGTTCGTACACACCATTACCGCCCGTTCCCTCATCGAGGACACCTTCCCCAGTCTGCGTCTCAAGCGCGATCTCGATCTGGGAATCGTCGATCCGGATGCGGCAGGGGAGCGCGCCGTCGGGGCCTGTGTCGTCGCCGACGAGGGCATGGCGGCGCTGGCGCTCGAAGCGGCTGCCAATGCCGCCGAGGAGTGGCGGCGGGTGCCGATCGAGACACGTCTGGAGGTGGGGCGGCGGATCGGAGAGCGTTTGTTGGAGCACCGGGATCCGCTGGTCGAGATTCTGGTCGCCGAAGGGACTCCCCGGGACGCGGCCGAGGGAATGATCACCGGAATTCCCTTCACAAGTTGGAGCAGGGAAACGCTCGAATGGTGCGCCGAGCAGCTGGAGTTCCGGCGCGTGGACGGCGAGCGGGAGATGATTCTGCGCCGCATTCCCGACGGCGTCGTCTGCATCAATCCGCCGCAGAACGCCGCGACCGTGAACGCGCTGAACGGGCTCACCGCCCTCATCGCCGGAAACACCGTCGTGGTGCGGGCGCCGCGTGGCGTCGCGCTCAGCTGTATGTACGCGATGAGAGAGGTCGTGGCGCCCGTGCTGGAGGAGATGGGCGCACCGGCCGGGACGGTCAACGCGTTCTGCGGGGCCCCCATGCTGGAGACCTGGCTCGCCAGTGAGCACGTCGACGACGTGCTCTACTTCGGCGGCAGCAAGAAGGGCCTGGAGTTCGAGGCCGACGCGATCGCCGCGGGCAAGAAGCCGATCCTGGAGCTCGCGGGGAACGACTGCTGCGTGGTCTGGCACGACGCCGACCTGGACGCCGCGGTGGAGACCATCACCCAGTTCTTCCTGAACTCCGGCCAGATCTGCAACGTCCCCAACCAGGTCGTCGCCCACCCGGCGATCGCCGACGAGCTCATCGAGCGGCTCGTCGCGGCCACCAAGGACATCCGGCCGGGGTATCCCGACGAGCCGGGCGTGGTCCTCACCCCGGTCCTCGGGGTCGACTGGTTCTTCGGCTGCCTGGGCGAGGCGCTCGCCAAGGGAGCGAAGCTCGTGCACGGCGGGCGCCGGCTGGAGGTGGACGGGTCGGAGTCGAGCACCGGCTTCTTCGTCGAGCCGAGCATCGTGCGCGTGGAGGGCCTCCAGGGCGCCAGGTCGCTCTCCGTCGTCCGCGACGAGACCTTCTTCCCGCTGCTGCCGATCGTCGTGCCCGAGGCCGTCGCCTCGGACGACGAACTCCTGGAGCAGGTGCTGGACTTCGTCAACAGCAACGCGTACGGGCTGCGCAACTCCGTCTGGTCCTCCAGCTTCTCGACGATCGAGCGCTTCCTGGACGGGGTCACCAACGCCGGCAATCTGAAGATCAACGACTCGCACAGCGGCTTCCTCCCCTTCCTCCCCAACCAGGGCGGCCCCGGTCTCACCGGCGGTGCCTTCGGCGAGGCGAGCCACCCCATGCTGCGCACCACCCGTCTGCAGGCCGTCAGCGTGCTGCGCCCGGCGGCCGACAAGGAGGACGCGTCATGACGACCCGCGTACTGAAGGCCACGGTCCCCGCCTCGGCCGCCGAAGTCATCGAACGCCTCGCGGACGGGGCTGCGTTCCCCTCGTACGCCGAGGACATCCTCTCCGTCGCACCCACCGCCGACGGGGATCAGGAGTGGGTGCTCGCCTTCCGCGGCGGTACGGCCGGCTGGGTGCAGCGCACCCGGCGCGCCGAGCCCCACGGCACCGCCGACGTGCAGCCCACCGAGCCCGCCGAGCCCCACGGCACCGCCGACGTGCAGCCCACCGAGCCCGCCGGGCGCCCCGGCCCCGCGGGCGAGCAGTCGTACCGCATCGAGTTCGAGCAGGTCAGCGGGGACTTCCAGCATCTGAAGGGGGCCTGGACCAGCACCGACGTCCCCGGTGGCAGCGAGGTCGCCTTCGAGGTCAGTTACAGCACGAGCGTCCCCCATCTCGCGGGTGCGATCGACTCGGCCGTCGGACATGTGCTGCTCCGCAGCGCCCACCAGGTCATCTCCGCCGTCGGAGGCCCCGCCCGGGTCACCGCCGGCGGCCACCACCTGTCCTGACACACAAGGAGAAGCACCCCCATGGAGAAGGTCTGCATCATCGGAGCCGGCTGGTCGGGGCTTGCCGCCTGCCAGGTCCTGCATGCGCGCGGGATCGATTTCGACTGCTACGAAGCCGGCTCGAAGGTCGGCGGCAACTGGCGCTACCTCAACGACAACGGCATGTCGTCCGGCTACCGGTCCCTGCACATCAACACGTCCAAGAAGCTGTCCGAGTACCGCGCGTACCCCATGCCGAAGGACTATCCGCACTACCCCGACCACGTCCAGATCGCGCAGTACCTGGACGACTACGTCGACCACTTCGGCTTCCGCGAGTCGATCGCCTTCCGTACGTCGGTGACCCATGTGGAGCCCGCCGAGGGGGGCGGCTGGACCGTGACCTCGCAGGACCGTGACACCGGGGTCGAGACGACCCGGCACTACGGTTCCGTGGTCGTGGCCAACGGCCACCACTGGGACCCGCGCGACCCCGAGCCGGCCTTCCCCGGCGCGGACACCTTCACCGGCACCCAGATCCACTCGCACTACTACAAGGTCCCCGACGAGTACGCCGGCAAGCGGGTGCTGGTGCTGGGCTTCGGCAACTCGGCGTCCGACATCGCGGTGGAGACCTCCACCGTCTCCGAGCGCACGTTCCTGTCGATCCGTACCGGTGGCTACGTCTTCCCCAAGTTCATGTTCGGCAAGCCCGGCGACGACATGATCAGCCCGTTCATCACCCGGGTGATGCCGCGCGAGACCCAGCGCTGGGTCATGGCCCTCCTGCTTCGGATGACGATCGGCAAGGTCACCGACTTCGGTCTGCCGAAGCCGGGCCACAAGCTGTTCAACTCCCACCCGACCGTCTCGGAGTCCCTGCTCCCCCGGCTCGGCCACGGCGGTCTCTCGGTCAAGCCGAACATCTCGCACTTCGACGGCGACACGGTGCACTTCACCGACGGCAGCAGCGAGGTCGTCGACACGGTCATCTACAGCACCGGCTACAAGGTCAGCTTCCCCTTCCTCGACGAGTCCGTGATCGCCCCGACGGACAACGACGTCTCCCTCTTCCACCGTGTGGTCGACCCCCGGCACTCCGGGCTGTACTTCGTGGGGCTGTTCCAGCCGCTGGGCGCGACGACGGTACTGGCCGAGGCCCAGTCCCACTGGATCGCCGATCTCCTCCAGGGCAAGGCCGCGCTGCCGTCCCTGTCGGAGATGCGCAAGGAGATCACCCGGTACAAGGAGAAGCTCGCCAAGCGCTACATCACGTCCAAGCGGCACACCATGCAGGTGGACCACTACCCCTATCTCGCGGAGCTGCGCGGGGTACGGCGCAGGGGCGCCAAGCTCGCCAGGAAGGCCGGCGGGACGCTCGCGGCCGACTACCGTCCCGAGGAGGTGTCGATCCGGATCGACGCGTCTCCCGAGGTGGTGTGGGACCTGATCAGCGATGTGACGCGGATGGGCGAGTGGAGCCCCGAGTGCCGCCGCTGCTACTGGCGCGGTGACAAGCGCGGGGTCGGGTCGAAGTTCATCGGCATCAACCGCCGCGGCTGGGTCGCGTGGATCACCTCCAACACGGTCGAGCAGTGGGAGCGGGGCAAGTCCTTCGCCTTCCACACCACGACCAACGGGGTGCGCTGGGGGTACCGTCTCGAGCGGGACGGACAGGGAGGCACACTGGTCACCGAGGTGTGGGACGTCTCCGGGCAGAACACCGGGCAGCGCAAGCGCACCGCGTCCTTCGCCGACTCGATGCTCGGCGGCTACGAGAACCACACCGAGGAGCTGCGCGAGGGGATGCGGATGACTCTGGAGCGCGTCAAGGCCGCCGCCGAGCAGCAGGGCCGGCCGCTGAGCAGCGTGCCGGACACCGCGCGCTCCGGTGCGCGCGTCACGGAGACGGTGGAGGTGGACACGGCGGCATGACGGACGACAATCTGCGCTGCTCCTCCGTCGAGGAGTTCGCCGCCTGGATGGAGAAGCATCACGAGGCGGCCGACGAGGTGTGGCTCGCTCTGCCGAAGAAGGGCACGGCGGTCGCCTCGGTCACCCGGTCCGAGGCCCTGGACGTCGCGCTCTGCTACGGCTGGATCGACGGCAAGGCCTTCTCCGGGAACGTGCCGGACGGCTGGTGGGCGCAGCGCTTCTCGCCCCGCAAGCGCCGCAGCCCCTGGTCGAAGATCAACTGCGCCAAGGCCGGGAAGCTGATCGCCGCGGGCCGGATGCGGCCGGCGGGGCTCGCGCAGATCGAGCTGGCCAAGGCCGACGGCCGCTGGTCCGCCGCTTACGCCCCGCAGAGCACGGCGGAGGTCCCGCCCGATCTGCGGGCCGCGCTCGACGCGTCCCCTGGGGCGGCGGTCGCCTACGAGGCGTTGAGCAGGAGCAACCGGTACCAGATCCTGCTCAACGTGGAGAAGGCGGTGAAGGCGGAGACGCGGGCGCGCAGGATCGCGACGTACGTCGAACGGCTGGAGGCCGGCGATCCCCCGCACGGGCCCCGGAGGAAGCCGTGATCCCGCCCCGGCCCCCGTCGGCGCTGGTGGCGCCGCCCGCCGCCCTGCCCGTGCAGCGGGCGTCGGAGACGACGTTGTGGCTGGTCGAGGCGGATGCCTGGGCCGGCTGGGCGGGGCGGCTCGCTCCCCGGGTGCTGGACGCCGGGGAGCTGCGGCGCGCGGAATCCCTGCGGCGCGAGGCGGACCGGCGGAGCTATCTCGTGGCCCATGTGGGGCTGCGGGTGCTGCTCGGCGAACGGCTCGGTCTCGCGCCGGAGGCGGTCCGGCTGGGGCGGGCGGTGTGCCCCTGCTGCGGCGGGCCGCACGGCCGGCCCGTGGTCGAGGGGGGCGGGGCGCACTTCTCGCTCTCGCACGGCGGGTCGATGGTGCTGCTCGGTCTCGCGCCGGTGCCGCTCGGTGTGGACGTGGAGCGCGTGCCGACGCCGGAGGCCGTCGCGGAGACGATGACGGTCCTGCATCCGGAGGAGCAGGCCGAACTGGCGGTACTCGACGAGGAGTCGCGACCGCCGGCCTTCACGCGGGCGTGGGCGCGCAAGGAGGCGTACCTCAAGGGCATCGGTACGGGGCTCGGCCGCTCCCCCGCGCTGGACTACGTGGGTACGGGTGTCACCCCGGCCGCGGGCCCCGACGGCTGGACCGTACGGGATGTGGCCACTCCGGAGGATCATGCTGCGGCGGTCGCTCTCTCGCCGGAGCGGTGACCAGCGCGGATACCGGAGTCCGGTGACGATTATCCGCCAAATAGCCTCTACCGCACTACGATTCACCTCGCGAACGGGCTCCACAGGGGGGTTCGTGAGGGGGGACGACAGTGATCAGAGTCATGCTCGCGGACGACATGCTGATGCTCCGGCGGGCCCTGGTCTCGCTGCTGGAGCTGGAGGACGGCATCGAAGTGGTGGGGGAGGCCGACAATGGCGACCGGGTGCTTCCGGTGGCGCTGGAGACCCGGCCCGACGTCGCGGTACTGGACATCGACATGCCGGGGATCGACGGCATCAGGGCGGCGGAACTGCTGAGCCGGGAGCTCCCGGAGTGCAGGACGATCATCCTCACCAGTCTCGGCAGGCCGGGGAACCTGCGTCGGGCGCTGGAGGCGAAGGTGTCCGGGTTCCTGCTCAAGGACGCCGACCCGACCCGGCTCGCGGCGGCGATCCACCAGGTGGTGGCCGGGGAGCAGGTCGTGGACCCGCAGTTGGCGCTCGCGACGCTGACGGCCGGGGGAAGTCCGCTGAGCGCGCGGGAGAGCGAGGTGCTGCGGTTGGCCGCGCAGGGGCTCGACGCGCCGGAGATCGCGCGGAAGCTGTTCCTGTCCGCGGGCACCGTGCGCAACTATCTGACCACGGTGGTGACCAAGCTCAACGCCCGTAATCGTATGGACGCCGTACGGATCGCCCGGGACGCCGGCTGGCTGTGAGCCGGGGGCGTGTCCCGCGGACCGGCCGACGGTGCGTTCCCGCGGCACGTTCCGGGGGACAACGCCCAAGGGGGTGTCTTGTCCGCGAGCCCGGCCTGATCGACAAGACACGCCCTAGCTTTCCGCGGCCTCGCGGTCGGCCGGCTCCGCGGCGGCGCCCGGCGGCGGGGACGGGAGTTCCACGGTGAGTTCGAACCAGCCGTCCTCACGGACGCGGCTGGTGAGCCGCCCGCCCACGGCCTCGGCGCGGATCGTGAGGCTGCGCAGGCCCACTCCGCCGGTGACGCCCTCGCTGTCGGGGCAGTGGGCGGAATCCCGGTCGCGCAGACCGTCGTTGGCGATGCGGAGGCGGGCGGTGCCGCCATCGACGCTCGCCTCGATCACACAGTGCTGGGCCTTGCTGTGCCGCAGCAGGTTGGTCACGCCTTCGCGCAGTACGGTCGCGAGGACGGTGTCCACGGAGCTGTGCAGGGGCTCCTGGGTGACCCGGATGTCGGTACGGATGCCCACGGCGCGCAGCAGGGAGGCCGCGCAGCCGACCTCGCGGTTCAGGCTCATCTGGACGTAGCTGCTGGCCACGGAGCGGACGTCGGTGAGGGCCTGGCGCGCGGTCTGGACGATCTCGGTGATCTCCATCTCCGCGCGCTCCGGCGCCACCCGCACCAGCCGGTGGGCGAGTTCGCACTTGAGCGTGATGGTGGAGAGGCTGAAGCCGAGCAGGTCGTGCAGGTCGCGGGCGAAGCGGAGCCGTTCCTGTGTCACGGCGAGGCGGACCAGCTCCTCGCGGGCCGCCTGTACTTCGCGGATCAGGCCGGAGAGCCGACTGAGCCCGTACACGACCAGGCCGGTGAGGACGGTGGCCACGGTGTTGTACGCGAGCTGGCCCACTCCGTACCCGACGGCGAACTGGACGACGCCGGTCGCGGCGATGACGGCGGCGAAGGCGGTCCAGCCCAGTGCCGCCCTCAGGACGAGCAGCGAGGAGGCGGCGAGGAAGCCGGGCATTCCCAGCCAGGCGGCGCCGAACAGGGCGAACGGGGCGAAGGTGAGCACCGCTTGGAGGGCCAAGGTCCCCCTGCGGAAGCGGGCGGCCGCCGGTATCCAGTCCGGGAAGGAGTGGCTGAGCTGGAGGAAGAGCAGCATCAGCATGAGGACGCCGCACAGGGCGAGTTCCGCGCCTCCGAATCCTCCGCCGATGGCGTAGGTCAGCGCGACGGCGAAGAAGCAGAGGATGACGACGATGGTGATGGTGCCGGCGACGCGCGGCGCCAAGTCACCTCCTTCGGTGGCCCGGTGGGTGTATGCGTCTGAATCTGCGGTGCGGGACCATCGCACAGGGGCTCCCTACTCGACTGCGTTTTCGCACGGGGTGTGCAGCATAGGCCGAGTAGGTTACGGACTGGGAGGTATCTCCGGTCGGGAACCTCTCGCGCCCAATCCGCCTGAAGCGCCGGGGACTTGGTGTTCCGCGGAGACGGCGCCGGTCGGCAGCGCGGCCAGGACGAACTCGCCGACGCCCGACTCGGCGCGCCAGTCGAGCCCGAAGGCGCGCGCCGAGGTCGCGGTGTCGCCGAACGCCAGGGCGCACGGCCCGATGCCCATGGCCGTGGAGACCAGGTACAGGGTCTGCTGGAGCGCCCCGACCTCCTTGAGGAGCACGCTGTAGGCGCTGCCCGGATAGGCGGTGCTCATACGGCGGAACCGGGCCGTCATGCTGATCAGGACGGGCGGCTCCTCGCTCAGCCCGGCGTTGGCGCCGGCCTCGCCCAGCAGGGCGTCCACCAGGATCGGCTCGGTGCCGAGCGGGAAGAGGGTGTGCCCGGCCGGGTCGTAGTGGTAGACCCCGCGCGGCAGTTCGGTGGAGCCCGCGACCGTGACGTACAGCTCCAGCGGGTAGACCGAGCCGGCGCTCGGGTACGGGCGCCCGGCGGCCGGCCTGGCCCGGGCGGAGCGGTAGAGCAGCTCCCCCAACTGGGCCAGGGACAGCGGCAGTCCGCCGTCCGGGCGGACCGAGCGGCGGGATTCGAGCACGGTGGTCAGACGGGGATCCCGGGCGAGCACCAGGTCGAGGTCGGGCACCGGCAGCGTCAGGGGCGCGCCGCCGGGCGCCGGGTGTTCCCGCGCGGTCGCGCCGTCCTTGACGTCGAGGCCGAGCGGCTCGTCGTGCAGGCCCGGCCGGCTGCGGTTGTGCAGCATCAGCTCGCGCGGCGACCAGTGCTCCAGTGCGGGGTCCCGGTCCTCGGCGAAGGTGACGGCGTACGCCCCCCGGCCCTCCGCTCCGGTGGTGCGGCCGTCGGAGCGCCCCCGGGGCGTCCCGGGCACGAGCATCCCGGACGCCTCCAGATAGCCGACCGCGGTGCGCACGACGTCCACCGGGACGTCGAGGAGTCGGGCCGTGTCGAGGACCGAGGTGGGGCGTACGTAGCAGCTGACCAGCCACATCGCCTGCGGGGTGTGGAGCAGCACCCGGTGGGCGCTGAGCGGTGATTCGAGGATCATGTCCCGGGAGCCGACCCGCAGGGTGGCGAACCGGGACAGCCGGTGGACGGCGTCCAGCGGCGGCCTGCCGGGGGCGAACCGGGCCTCGCGCACGATCGGCACGACCGCCAGCTGTTCGGTGCCGTCGGACAGGGCGAGCGTGCGGATCACCGCGTGCCGTACCGAGTCGAGGGTGGCCCGGAGTGCGGCGCGGCGCGGGTCGCCGGGGAGGGACCCGGCGTCGCTGAAGCCCGGCAGGACGTTGTCCAGCGACACCGGGCCGTACGTCATGCGTTCCAGGGCGCGCGAGATCACCGGGTCGGCGAACGGCAGCCGGATCTCGTCCCAGCGGGTGCTGACGAGGCCGGTCCCGGGATCGTCCGCCGCAGTCTCCACCGTGGTGTCCTCGCGGAGCGACCACAGTTCGATCAGTCGGGTTTCCCGCGGGGCGGGTGGGGCGGATGACTTCATGGCCGGGACCTCACGGATGGCGCGCGACGGGTGTTACAGGAAGAGAGGGACCGGGTTGAGGTCCTCGTAGCGGGTGGGGGTGGCCAGCCGGCCCAGACGTACCGGGACGTCGTACAGCCGGCCGGGGGCGAAGCGGGTCCAGAAGGTACGCAGTCCGGGCACGACCACCTTGACGACGGGGAGCCCGATGTCGGCCCGGGTCTGGTCGAGGACCAGGAGTTCGCTGCCGAGTCCGCGGGCCAGCTCCGCCGCCGCGGCCACGTCGTCGGCCAGGTCGGCGCGCGGCGTGTACGGGAAGTCGGCGGGTGTACGGTCCGGTCCCGACGGGAGCAGATAGGGCTGGTCGGCGGTGGTGGCGGACCTCCACCAGTTCAGCGCGGCGGAGTCGTCGCAGGTGTAACCGGCGCCGTCCGCGGTCACGTTGACGACCGGCGGCAGCATCTGGTTGACCTCCGCCACGGCTCTTCGCAGCGCCACCCGGGGGTCGAAGTGGGCGCCGAATCCGAGGGTGATGTCCTCGGCGGGCTTGTCGGTACGCCGGGAGAGCGCGGCGAAGACGGGGACGCCGAGGTCGCTGGTGAGGTCGAGCACCCAGAGCTCGCGGTCCAGGTCGGCGTGGGCGGCCCGGGTCTTCTCGATCCAGGGGTCGCCGAAGGATGCGAGGTCCACTCCGGGCTGGCGGGTGCGGTTGTACCACCACAGGGCCACGGCGTCGCGTTCGACGAGCTCCAGGAAGCCCTGGACGATGGCGTCCTCGCGGGAGCTGCCGGCGGCCGTGCCGTTGGAGTGGGCGGAGAAGAAGCCGGTGGGGCAGGGCGCGTCGTAGTAGAGCATCGAGGTCGGCAGCAGCCGGTGGCGGTCCTCGGTGAGCGACCAGACGGGGGTCCAGTCGACCGGGGTGTCCTCGTCGAAGGGTGCGACGATCCGGTGCGCCGGGCCGTGCTCGGCGTTCCAGGTGGCGCGGTCGGGGAACTGGCGGGGGTGGAACAGCTGGACCGTGTCGGGGTGGACGGCGCGGTCGGCGACCTCGCGGTAGGTGGCGCGGAGGGTGGGTTCGTCGCCCTGCCGGTAGCCACTGTGGCGTTCGACGGCCTCGCAGAGGGCGCCGACCCGGGCCTGCAGCGGGGTGGTGCCCTTGCCGGAGCTGTGGCTGCGCAGGCCGGCGCGGACCGCGGCGAGTCCGGTCGGCGAGGTGGCCGGGTTGTGTCCGGAGTGGAAGCAGTTGAGGAAGCCGGGGTCGCGCCGGTCGCGGCGCACCTCCTTGACCACGCCGGTCAGTTCGTCCACCAGGTGGCCGTAGGTCTCCAGCATCTCCTCGGGGGTCAGGGACCGCTCGCCGGTGCCGGTGCCGGACTTGGGCCGGCTGACCGGCCGGACCGGTGCCCAGATCCGGCGGGCGGTCACCTCGGGGTCGCCGCAGGAGGGGCACTGGGGGCGGCGGCGTACGGGATGGTGGCGGCCGGCCAGGGTCAGGGTGTCCATCGTCCACAGCGCGTTCTGGCCGGAGTGGCGATGTCCCGCCATCCACTTGACCGCTTCGAGGCAGGCCAGGTGGAGCCCGACGGCGCGGCCCGCGGCGAGACCGGAGGGCGGCACGCTGACGGGGCGTCCGAGGGCCTGGCCGAGATAGGTCTCGGCGGGGCGGTTGCGGCGCAGGGGTTCGGCCAGGCAATGCCAGCACGGTCCGTCGTCCGGCTGGAACACCGGGCCGATCCAGGGCTGTTCGCCCGTCAGCCGGACGGGCAGCCAGGGGGTGCCACTGGCACGGTAGGTGGCGTCGAGCTCGGCCAGCGCGGGGTCGAGATAGCTGTCGCAGAGGACGACGGCCAGACCGGGGGGTTCGGTGTCCGTGTCGGCGCGGTGGATGCGCAGGCCGGCCGCGGCCAGTGCGGCGAGCAGTTCCTCGGTGCCGGCGCCCGCCTCCGTGCCGCGGCCGAGGCCGGCGACGGCTGCGCTGCCGGTGCGGCGGGCGGCTTCGCCGCCGTCCACTCCGGCCAGTTCCCAGAACGCCTCGCCCGAGCCGGCGGTGGCCGCGTCCGGCGCCCGGTGGGCGAGCAGTCCGGAGCCGAGGAGCCGGGTGACGACCTGGCGCACCTGGTCGGCGGGGAGGGATCCGGCGGCGTCGGCGATCAGACGGTCGAGGCTGCGGGTGCCGTCGAGCAGCGGGGCGAGAGCGGTGACGCAGGATCCTCGCAGCGCGGTCACTCCACGCTCGGATATGAGGAACACGCCCTCCCCGGGGACGACTTCGGCCTTCAGATGAGCCTTGAACCCGAGTCCGGTCGTGGTTCCCTGGCGGTGTGCCACCGTGTTTCCCCCTGTCTGGTGTGCGGCCTGCGGTCGGTTGTGTGCGTCGGGGTGCGGAGGGTTACTCCGCGACCGAGTCGCCCATCCAGCAGATGCACGTACCGGGCTGGTACTGCTCGGTGGCCATGGCGCCGAAGTCCTCGATGACCAGGTCCTCGGTGACCGGGGTGGCGGTGACGGCGGTGGCGACGGTGAGGTTCATGTCGGCCCTTCCTGGAGTCGTTGACCTGCTGACGGGGAAGAGTCTGCTGGGCGCCGGGAAGGGCCGACAGTGCCTGTGTCACCGGGCCGACATGAAGTTCTCATGGTCATCTCGCGATGGCGTCACGCCCCTTCCGCGGAGGCCGGTCCGTCCGCCATCGCGGCGGTGAGGGTGCTGCCGTCGGAGGGGTCGATGAGCAGGAACGAACCGGTGCGCCGGAAGTCCGCGTAGCCGTCCAGGGCGAGCGGTTCGGCGGTGCGGACGACGATCCGGCCGATGTCGTTGACGCCGAGGTTGTCGGGCCCGGGGCGGGCGGAGAGGTCCTGGAGGTCGAGCCGTGAGGTGATCTCCACGACCACCGCCCGCACGGTGCGGGTGGTGTGCCGCAGCAGGACCTGCCGGCCGGCGTGGAGGGGCTGCTCGCCGAGATGGCAGACGGTGGCGGTCAGCAGCCGGACGGCGGGAGGCGCGGCGGCGGCCGGGGCCAGCAGGTCGCCCCGGGCGATGTCGAGGTCGTCGGTCAGCCGGACCGTCACGGACTGGGGCGCCCAGGCGGTGTCGGTGACGGTGCCGTCCAGGGTGTCGATGGCCGCGATGGTGCTGACCGCGCCGGACGGCAGGGCGGTGACCCGGTCGCCGACCCGGAGCACACCGGAGGTGATCTGCCCCGCGTAGCCGCGGTAGTCGCGGTGTGCGGCGGTGTTCGGCCGGATGACGTACTGGACCGGCAGCCGGGCGGACTCGGTACGGGGATCGGCGCCCACCGGTACCGACTCCAGGTGTTCGAGCACCGTGGGGCCCGCGTACCAGTCCATGCGTTCCGAGGGGCGTACGACGTTGTCGCCGGCCAGGGCCGAGATCGGGATGGCGGTCACCCGCTCGACGCCGAGGGCGGCGGCGCACTCGGAGAACGCGGCGGCGGTGCGGGCGAACACCTCCTCCGAGCAGCCCACCAGGTCCATCTTGTTGACCACGAGGGTGACGTGGCGGATACGGAGCAGGGCGGCGACGGCGAGGTGGCGGCGGGTCTGCTCGACGACCCCGTTGCGGGCGTCGACGAGGACGAGGGCGAGGTCGGCCGTGGAGGCGCCGGTGACCATGTTCCGGGTGTACTGCACGTGCCCCGGGGTGTCGGCGAGGATGAACCGGCGGCGGGCGGTGGCGAAGTAGCGGTAGGCCACGTCGATGGTGATGCCCTGCTCGCGCTCGGCGCGCAGTCCGTCGGTGAGGAGTGCCAGGTCGGGTGCTTCCTGGCCGCGCTTGAGGGACGCGGCCTCGACGGCCTCCAGTTGGTCGGCGAGGACCGACTTTGAGTCGTGCAGAAGGCGTCCCACCAGGGTGGACTTGCCGTCGTCGACGGAGCCGGCGGTGGCGAACCGCAGGGTGTCCACGGCCCTGTGCGGGTCGGCGGCGCGCTGGTCGGCGGCATGCGGACCGGTCGGGTACGGCGCGGTGTTCGGAGCTTCGGTGAGGTTCACGGCTAGAAGTACCCTTCGCGTTTGCGGTCTTCCATGGCGGCTTCCGAGAGCTTGTCGTCGGCGCGGGTCGCGCCGCGTTCGGTGAGCCGGGAGGCGGCGATCTCGGCGATCACGGACTCGACGGTGGCGGCGGTGGACTCCACGGCCCCGGTGCAGGACATGTCGCCGACCGTGCGGTAGCGGACGAGCCTGGTCTCCAGCTGCTCGTCGGCGCGCGGGCCGCCCCAGTCGCCGGGGGCCAGCCACATGCCGTCGCGGGCGAAGACCTCGCGGTGGTGGGCGTAGTAGATCTCCGGCAGGGCGATGTTCTCGCGCTGGATGTACTGCCAGACGTCGAGCTCGGTCCAGTTGGAGAGCGGGAAGACCCGGACGTGCTCGCCGGGGGCGTGGCGGCCGTTGTACAGCGACCACAGCTCGGGGCGCTGGCGCCGGGGGTCCCAGGCGCCGAACTCGTCGCGCAGCGAGAACACCCGCTCCTTGGCGCGGGCCTTCTCCTCGTCGCGCCGGCCGCCGCCGAACACCGCGTCGTAGCGGCCGCCGGCGATGGCGTCGAGCAGCGGGACGGTCTGCAGCGGGTTACGGGTGCCGTCCGGGCGCTCGCGCAGCCGGCCGTCGTCGATGAAGTCCTGCACCCGGGCGACGTGCAGCCGCAGGCCGTGCTCGGCGACCACACGGTCGCGGTAGTCGAGGACCTCGGGGAAGTTGTGCCCGGTGTCGACGTGCAGCAGGGAGAAGGGCAGCGGCGCGGGTGCGAAGGCCTTGAGCGCCAGGTGGAGCATGACGATCGAGTCCTTGCCGCCGGAGAAGAGGATCACCGGCCGCTCGAACTCGCCCGCGACCTCACGGAAGATGTGCACG
The DNA here is from genome assembly GCF_042735655.1 of Streptomyces sp. NPDC059567. Taxonomy (NCBI): domain Bacteria; kingdom Bacillati; phylum Actinomycetota; class Actinomycetes; order Kitasatosporales; family Streptomycetaceae; genus Streptomyces; species Streptomyces sp. NPDC059567. Next base: position 55,130 of record NZ_JBHWBS010000032.1, read on the forward strand.
GCCTCGGACTCGACGGCGTCGAGGTGGGAGAGCCCGAAGGCGTCGCCGGTCCGGACGGGGGGCAGCGACGGGGCGGCGAACGTGGTGGCGGCCGAGGTGACGGTCGTGGCGGTCATGCGGCACTCCTCTCCTTCTCGTCCGCGCCGGCGAGGAGCCCCCGCCGGGTGAGCAGATCGAGCAGTTCCTGCGCGGACTCGGCGACGCTCTGGGTGTGCGAGGCGATCCTCAGGTCGGGTGCGGCCGGCTCCTCGTACGGGTCGTCCACACCGGTCAGGCCGCTGATCTCGCCGGCCGCCTGCCGGGCGTACAGGCCCTTGACGTCCCGTCGGGCGCAGACCGACAGCGGTGCGGCGACATGGACCTCCAGGAAGTCGGTGCCGCTCTCCCGGTGCCAGGAGCGCACCGTGTCGCGGGACTCCGCGTACGGCGCGATCACCGGGACGAGGACGGTCACACCGTTGCGGGCGAGCACCTGGGCGACCCGGCCGATGCGCTCGACGTTGTCGATCCGGTCGGCGCGGGAGAAGCCGAGGCCGGCCGAGAACGTCCGGCGCAGCTCGTCGCCGTCGAGGACCTCCACGCGTCTGCCGTGCGAGCGCAGCAGTTCGGCGGTGGCGTACGCGAGGGTGGTCTTGCCCGCGCTGGGCAGGCCGGTCAGCCAGAGGGTCGAGCCGGGGTAGCAGGTGCAGTGGACGGCGGGGGCCGCGCGGTCGTGCCCGGGGGCGGCCGTCAGGACGGTCACAGCAAGCTCCATTCTCGGACCGCGGCGGCCAGCAGGCGCTGGGCCCGCCGGAACTCGTCCGCGTGCAGGTGTTCGTCGGGGGTGTGGTCGAGCTTCGCGTCACCGGGGCCGTAGGCGACCATGGCGACGCCGTGCCACGTGGTGGCGAGCGTGTTCATGTCGCTGCTGCCCTTCTTCATCAGGTACCGAGGGGTGATCCCCTCCGCCCTGAAGGCCCGCTGGAAGGCCTTGACCAGCGGACTGGTGCGTCCGGTGGTCACTCCGGGGGTGGCCCGCAGGACGTCGATCCGCACGGGGGCGGTCGCGAGCGCGCACAGCGCGTCCACGGTCGTCTCCACGTCCAGACCCGGGGGTACGCGGACGTCCACGACGGCCTCGCCGACCTGGGCGTCGCCCTGGTTGAGGGCCCGTACGCCGAGCACCGCGGTGAGCGCGTCCGGGTGGAGTCCGGCCACCGTCCCCGGGACCTTGGCGAGCACTTCGACCATCCGGTCGCCCGCGGTACGGACGCCCTCGCCGGCCGTGTGCCCGGTGGGTTCCTCCACGCCGTACCGGACCTTGACCAGGCCGTAGTAGCCGAGGGTGAGGGCCTCGGCGCCGCTGGGCTCGCCCACGACGACCGCGTCGGCAGGGTAGGCGTCGCGGACGTGGAAGGCACCGGCGCCGGTGATCTCCTCCTCGACGGCGCCGATCACCCGCACCTCGACCCCCTCGGGCGGGTCGAAGTCGGCCAGGGTCTGGAGGTACGTCACCAGGCTGCCCTTGGCGTCCACGGAGCCGCGCCCGGACAGCACCTCGCCGTCCCAGCGGACGGGCCAGCGGTGCGGGACGGTGTCCAGGTGACCGAGCATCAGCAGTCGCCGGGGGCCCGCCCCCTTGGTGGCCACCAGGTTGTTCGCGGCGTCGATCTCCGCCTTGATGCCGCGCTCCGCGCACCACTCGGCGAGGAACTCGGCGATCTCCCGCTCGTCGCGCGAGACGGAGGACAGCTCCACCGTGCGGGCGAGCAGATCGAGGTCGGGGGCGGGGGCGGGGGCCCGCCAGAACCAGGTGGCGCCGGCGGCGGACAGCGTGTGCGGCCCGGTGATTGCGGTGTCGGAGGTGCCCTTGAGGGCGATCTCGGCGGCCCTGACCTTCTGGCGCATCCGGCCCTTGGCGTAGTGCCGGCCCTCGCCCTCGGTGAGGTGGCGCAGGCTGCTGGTCGGGTCGGCCGGGTCCGTGAGCAGTCCGGCGGTGCCGGTGACCAGCCGCAGATGGTCGGCGTCCAGGGCGAGCGCGGCCTCGGCGGCGAGCACGTCGGCGTCCACGTTGAGCGCCGTACCGCCGTCGGCGTCGGCGACCGGCGGGGAGAGGCAGACGACGTCGAAGGTGGCGAGCAGGCCGTTCAGCCTGGGGACGTCCACGGAGCTGACGGTGCCCGCGCGGTGGTCGCGGATCACCCGTGTCCTGCCGTCCTCCTGGACGCGCAGCGGGCCGTTGGCGGTGGCCTTGACGAGCGCGCCGGTGCGGGCGACCGCCGCGAAGACGGAGAGTCCGCGCCGGGTCAGCTCCTCCTCCACCAGGGGCAGGGTGACCTCCTCGTACGCGGCGACGATGTGCCGCATCTCCTCCGGCGGGCAGTAGCGGATCTCGTCGCCGTTGCGGGAGAGCAGGGTGCGGATCTCACGGCCGGTGCGCCGGTAGTGCTCCCGGATGCCGGCCGCTCCCCCGGCGATGACGAGCAGGCGCGCGCCGCGCCGGTTGAGTTCGAGCAGTTCGTCGAAGACCTGACTGTGGAGCAAGGTGGCGCTGCCCAGCTTGACCACGTAGAGCGCGGCCTCGCGTGAGCTGGCGACTTCCCCGAGGGCTGGCATGTACGGAACTCCTTCGGCTGTTGAGGGGGCGGACGGTCCTGGGGCGGGCGGGCTGCCCGGGTCACGACGTGTCCGGCGGATCAGGGCCGGACAAGCCGCGATGCCCTACGGGCGGTGGAGGGCGAGCGGCCGGTGTCAGCCGATGCCGCGGGTGTTGCCGCCGTCAGCGACCAGTACGGCGCCGGTGACGAACGCGGCCTGTTCGCTGGCGAGGAAGGCCACCAGTGCGCCCAGGTCCTCGGCCCGTCCGATCCGGCCCAGCGGGATCCCGGCGGCGACCTCCGCCAGGCGCTCCTCGACCTCGTCGCCGTACTGGACGTCGAGGATCGGGGTGCGGTGGAAGCCGGGCGCCAGCACGTTCACGGTCACTCCGGCCGGGCCGAAGGCGTGCACGAGGCCCTTGGCGAACCCGAGGACGCCGAGCCGGGCCACCGAGGACAGACCGCTGCCCGGATGGGGCTGACGCACCGACTCGGAGGTGATCATGACGATCCGGCCCCAGCCGGCGTGCCGCAGATACGGCGCGGCGGCCAGCGAGATCGACACGTGGGGCAGCAGGTTGGCGTTGACCGCCTCGCGGTACTCGGCGACCTCGAAGTCCTCCACGGGGCCGAAGGGCACCCCGCCGGAGTTGGTGACGACCACGTGCAGCGCGCCGAACTCCGTCGCGGTGCGGCGCACCCAGCCAGCGGCGGCCTCCTCGTCGCTCAGGTCCACGACCGTGCTCAGCACCCGGCCCGTGCCGCAGGAGTCCACCTCCTTGTGGGCGCGGGCCAGCCGCTCGGGGTCACGGCCGCAGATCGACACGTCGGCGCCCTCGGTGGCCAGGACGCGGGCCACCGCGAGACCGATCCCGCTGCTGGACGCGGCGACCAGCGCGGAGCGTCCGGAGAGGCCCAGGTTCACGAGGCCTCACCTCGCGAGGGCGGTCCCGAGGTCCGCGAGGCCGGCCGGCTTGCGGGTCCGGAGCTCCTGCCGGAGCCCTGGGCCGCGCCCGAGCCCGCGCCCGTGGTCCGGGACGGGCGGACGAGGGCGAGCGGGTAGCCGTAGCGGGTCAGCAGGGGGGCGGCCGCCGCGGTGGCCGCCGCGATGTCGGTGCCGGGCAGCGCGGTGCGCCAGCGCTCGTCGGGGCGGATCTGGGTGACGCCTCGGCGCAGCCGGTCCGGGTTGCCGGTGACGGTGTGGTTGGCGCCGAGCGGGATCCGGCCGGATGCGTCCACCGGGGATTCGTCGTCGAGGCCCGCGAAGCGCAGGACCCGGGTCGTCACCTCGCGGGGGTCGCGCGCCAGGTCCTCGTGGCGGATGCGCAGGTAGCGCTCGCCCGCCGTCCGGCCGACCAGTTCGGAGGCGAGGTTGAAGGCGGTCCAGTAACCGCTGCTGCGGGCCGGGGACATGGGGTCGATGTAGTCCTTGGCGCTGCGGTAGGACAGCGCGGTGGCCCGCGGGTCCCGCACGATGTGCAGCACGCGTACGTCCAGGTCGGAGCGGCCCAGGAGGGCGGCCGCCTCCGCCGGGTACTTGGAGCCGTCCACGATCAGCCGGTCGCCGCCGAGGGCGGCCACCTGGCGGTAGACGGAGGCCGAGTGGTCGAGGAGCTCCGTCACGCCGGGGGCGGTCGGGCGCTCACCGCGGGCCTCGGCGAGCCGGGCGGGGGTGTGCCGGGTGCGCAGCAGCGCCTGCTGGAGCGTGGCCATCCGGTGCGCGGTGTGCTCTGCGGACCCCTCGGGCAGGCCCGCGAGGACGCCGGCCCAGAGCGGGCACTCGCGCAGCGGACTGCCGCAGCCGCAGCTGGAGTTGGTGCCGGCGCCGAGGACGCCGTTGCGCCAGAGGTAGTACAGCTCTCCGACGTGCCGGACGCCGGGGATCTCGTTGAGGACGTTGCCGAGCAGGGTGCTGCCGCTGCGCATCCATCCGGTGATGTAGAGGACGCGCGGGGAGGGGCCTGTCATGGTGGTGGGGGTCCCTTCGTGGTGCCACCGACACGGTCGGACACGGATCGGACGCGGGCCTGACGTGGCCGGGCGCAGAGCCTGGCGTGGTCGGGCGCGGGCCTGACGCGGCCGGGCACGGAGCTGACGTGGTCGGGCACGGGCCTGACGCGGTCGGGCGCGGGCCTGACGTGGCCGGGCACGGGCCTGACGTGGCCGGGCACGGAGCCGACGTGGTCGGGCACAGAGCCTGACCTGGTCGGCGCAGAGCCGACGCGGTCGGGCACGGGCCTGACGCGGCCGGCACGGAGCCGACGTGATCGGGCACGGAGCCGACGTGGTCGGGCGCGGGCCTGAGGCGGTCGGCGCAGATCCGACGTGGCCGGGCACGGGCCTGACGTGGCCGGGCACGGAGCCGACGTGGCCGGGCACGGGCCTGACCTGGTCGGCGCAGAGCCGACTCGGTCGAGCGCGGGCCTGACGCGGCCGGCACGGAGCCGACGTGGTCGGGCGCGGGCCTGACCTAGTCAGGCACGGAGCCGACGTGGTCGGGCGCGGTGCCGACGTGGTCGGTCCGCCCGGACGTGGTCGGTCCGCCTCGGACGTGGTCGTCGCGGGTCGGTCGCGGGGTCGGTCCGCGTCAGTCGCGGGTCAGCAGCAGGAAGTGCTGCGGCAGGTGGACGGCGAGACCGATGCGGCTGGTCGCCTCGATGGCGTCGGAGCCGTCCGGGCCCGCGCCGCGGCGCAGCGCCAGCGAGGCCACACCCGGGACGAGCAGGGTGACGGCGGCCCGGAAGTCGCCGAGGAGGATCTGGCCGCGCGGGATCATGCGGGTGCGCGAGACGGTGATGCCTGCCGCGCCCAGCTGATCGAGGACGCCGGCCCGGACCAACTCCCAGTACGTGAAGGGGTGGACGACGATCCCGTCGCAGGAGCCGCCCGTCTCCTCGACCTCGGCGGCGGCCTCGGTGATGGCGGCGTACACGTCCTCGCCGAGCGTGCCGCGGCGGATCTCCGGAAGGTTCAGCAGGCCGCCGATCGCCTTGTCGGCGCTGCCGTGCAGCAGCGTCTCGTTCTCCACGACGGACAGCCGGACCAGCACGCGGTAATCGACGAAGGACGCGAGCAGCGCCGGCTGGTCGAGCAGCCCGGCGGGCAGCGGGACGCGCACCGTCAGATCGGTGAGCTCGGCCTGCTCGAGGCGCGGGGCGAAGGCACCCTCGGGGGTGGCCTGGTACGAGGTGCCGGCGGCGGCCAGCCGGGCGGCCGGCGGCTCGTGGACGAAGGTGACGGGCGCGTCGGCGACCGACGCGGTCTTCAGCAGGTGCCGCACGGCGTACCGCGGACGGGTCGCGAACAGCGGGAAGACGGCCGGGAGATGGGCGCGGAAGGGCACCTCGTGGTCCTGGTCCGGGCCGGCGGCACGTACCGACCAGGCGAACTCCTCGCCCGGGCTGCGGGTGGCGAGGCCCGGGTCGGCGAGCTGTATCTGGACTCCCTGCTGCACTGCGGAATCGGCGGTGGCTGCCAGCATGACGTCTCCTCGGGTGTTCGGTGAAATGTTCGGTCGGCCATTCACATTAGGCACCCGACGGCATTTCGAGGGAGAAAGTCGATGGCTTGTATTTATGGCTCGAATAAGGGGCGTTGATTCCGGCCCCGGACCCCGTTCTTGAGCGTTGCACACCCGTCACATGAAGATGTCACATCCAGCCCGTGACCGCATCCATGGCGCCGTCGAAACCGCCGACCCTAGGCTGAGCCGCAGACTTCACGGAACGTCCTTCGACGATGTGGGTGGGAGAATGCATCACGACTTGCAGATAAACAGGCTGAGGACTCTGGTGGCCGTCGTCGAACTCGGCGGTTTCCGGAGGGCGGCGGAGTCACTGCACATCACCCAGCCCGCCGTCAGCCAGCAGATACGCCAGCTGAGCGGTCTCATCCGGAGCCCGGTGTTCGCCTCCACGGGACGCAATCTGCGGCTCAGCCCGCGGGGCGAGGAGCTCCTGAGGTACGCCCGCCGGATGGTGGCCCTCAACGACGAGGCCGTCGACCGCTTCATCCCGCAGGCCGGCCAGCTCATGCTCTCGATCGGGGTGTCGAGCCAGCTCGCGGAGGTGCTGCCCGAGTTCCTCCGGCTCCTGAACCGGGGGATGCCCCAGGCACAGCTGAGCGTGCGGACCGGGGCGAGCGAGGAGCTGGCGGCCCAGCTGGCCGGCGGACAGCTCGACGCGGCGCTGCTGCTCCAGGCCGATCCGCCCGCCGCCGGCACGGACTGCCGGGAGCTGGGCAGGATGCGCATGGCCTGGTTCGGGCGGCCGGCCCACGGGGAGCGGGGCGCGCTGCCCCTGGCGCTCTTCCCCGAGCCCTGCACGCTGCGGAGCCGGGTCCGCGAGGTCCTCGACGCCTCGGGCATCGAGTGGCGGGTGGCGTACGAGAGCACCGAGCTGATCGGACTGAGGTCGGCCGCCAAGGCGGGTCTCGGGATGACCTGCCTGGTCGCCAACGGGGACGAACTGTGGGGCCTGACCCCGTCCGTACGCCCCGGGCTTCCGGAGCCGCCCGGGCCGCTGCCGGTGGCGATGGCGCTGGCTCCGGGAGGCGTACCGGAAGGCTTCACCGCCATCGCGGAGAAGGCGTTCCGCCAGGCTCTGAGGGGCTATCCGCTCGTCTCGGAAGCGGCCGCGGAGACGCATGCCGGCGCACCCGCCGACCCGACGTCCGCACCGGCCGCCGACACGGCCCCGACCTCGGACCCGTCCGGATCCGCCGGCGCTCCCGTGCTCGCGACCGCCGCGGCCTGACGGCCCCTTCACTTCCATAAGCATTCGCCCTCGTTCCGATCAGATCATGCGTCGGAGCACCACGGAATAGGGCGTCGCAACGGCACTACAGTAATTTCCGATTCGCCAACTCCACGGAAGAATTGAGGAAATCGCCATGCAGGAAACCCTGGTCGCCCCCGAATGCCCCGAGTGCGACGCCGAGGTGTCGCTGGGAACGGATGCGCGGGTGAGCGAAATAGTCGAGTGCCCGGAATGCCGGCTGGAGCTGGAGATCGAGTCCGTCGAGCCGCCGCGACTTCTGCTCGCCCCCGAGGTCGAGGAGGACTGGGGCGAGTAACGGGCCCGGCCATCCCGACGAGAAGACGAGAAGGAGATTCCCTGATGAGCTCTGCGGCAGCGCGACTCGGTGTCCTCGCCTCCCGGGTCCGGTTCGAGGAGAAGAACATCCTGACCGCGCTGGAGAGGCGCGGCGTCGCCTGTGAACAGATCGACCCCCGCGCTCTGTCGGTCCGGGCCGGAACGCCCTGGGACGGCCCGCAGATCGTGCTCAACCGCGAAGTGGGTCACTACCGTGCCCTGTACGCGGCTTCCGCTCTGGAGTCGGCGGGCGTGACGGTGCTCAACAGTGCCGCCGCCACGGCCGTCTGCGGGGACAAGTGGCAGACCTCGGCGGCCCTGGTCGCCCGAGGCCTGCCGACCCCGGAGACCACGCTCGCCCTGACCCCGGACGCGGCCCTGAAGGCCCTGGAGGAGCTGGGCTACCCCGCGGTGATCAAGCCCCTGGTCGGCTCCTGGGGGCGGCTCGTCACCCGGGTGACCGACCGGGCGATGGCCGAGGCGGTGCTCGAGCACCTCGCGGCCCTGCCCTCCCCGCAGTCGCACATCGTCTACGTCCAGCGCGAGGTCGCCAAGGCGGACCGGGACATCCGGGTCCTCGTCGTCGGCGGCCGGGCGGTCGGGGCCACCTACCGACGCAGCGAGGACTGGCGCACCAACGTGGCCCGCGGCGCGGTCAGCGAGCGCTGCCCGCTCGAGACGGACCTCACCGAGCTCGCGGTCGCGGCGGCGGACACCGTCGGCGCCTGCGTGGCGGGGGTGGACCTCCTGGAGGAGCCGGGCGGCCGGCTCACCGTCCTGGAGGTCAACGACCGGGTCGAGTTCCGCGGCCTGCAGTCGACCTACGGAACCGACCTCGATGTGGCGGACGCCATCGCCGCCCTCCTGACAGCAAAGGCAGAGTCATGATCCGCGCGGCAGTGCTGGGAGCGGCCGGCTACATCGGCGGGGAGCTGCTGCGGCTGCTCGTCAGCCACCCCCAGGTCGATCTGGTGGCCGCCACGTCGCGCACCCTCCAGGGGCGTCAGATCGACGGCGTCCACCCCAATCTGCGCGGACGCACCCGGCTGACGTTCTCGTCCGAGGAGCAACTCCCCCGCGTCGACGTGCTGTTCCTCGCGACCCCCCACCGCGAGACGATGCAGCGGATGCCGGAGTTCCTCACCAAGGCGAACGTCGTCATCGACCTCTCCGGCGACTTCCGGCTCGCCGACCCCGAGGTGTACGAGGACTACTACGGCACCTCGCACGAGGCCCCCGGGCTCATCGGCACCTTCGTCCAGGGGCTTCCGGAGCTCCACCGCGAGCGGCTGCGCACCGCGGACCGGATCTCCGTGCCCGGCTGCATGGCCGCCGCCGGCATCCTCTCCCTCGTCCCGCTGGCCGAGGCCGGGCTCATCACGGGCGACGTCACGGTCGACGCGCGGACGGGCTCCAGCGGCTCGGGCGCCAAGGCCGGGGCGGAGAACCTGCATGCCGAACGCAGCGGCGCCCTCCGGGTGTTCGCCCCCACCCGGCACCGGCACGAGGCGGAGATCGCCCAGGCCACCGGGCACACCGTCCGGATGTCGGCGACCGGTGTCGAAGCGGTCCGCGGCGTCCAGCTGCTCAGCCGGTCGACCCTCGCCGACGGTGTCGACGAGCGCGCCATCCGGTCCGCCTACCGGAGCCGCTACGCCGACGAGCCGTTCATGCGGATCGTCGCCGCCCGGCGCGGGATGCACCGCTTCCCCGACGCCAAGATCCTCTCCGGTTCCAACTTCTGCGACGTCGGGTTCGCCCTGGACCGGGGCGCGGCGACCGTCACCGTGATCGCGGCGCTGGACAACCTCGTCAAGGGCGGCGCGGGCAACGCGGTGCAGTGCATGAACGTGCGCTTCGGGGAGCCCGAGACACGCGGTCTCGAGTTCACCGGCCTGCACCCCAACTGACCGTCACCCGCACCCCCGGCTGCCTCACCTCAGCAGCCCCGCCCCACCCACCAGCCGCCTCACGTACCAGCCGAAAGGACCCAGGCATGAGCAGCCCGCCTCTGCTGCGGGGCGCCCCCGCCCGCACCGATCTCACCGGCACCGGCCTCGACGAGCGCCGCCCGGACGCACACGGCCCCGACGCGGCTGAGCTCGCCGACATCACCGGCCGGATCAGGGAGCACATCGTCGCCATGTGCGCCGGCCCCGAGGGCGGCCACCTGGGCGGGTCGATGTCGCTCGTCGAGATCCTGTCCGTCCTGTACTTCCGGGTGATGCGGCACGACCCCCGCTTCCCCGGCCTGCCCGAGCGCGACGTCCTGCTGCTGAGCAAGGGACACGGCGGCATCGCCCTGTTCGCGACGCTCTGCGAGGCCGGCTACTTCCCGGCCGAGGACCTCGACGAGTACGCCAGGCCGGGCAGCCATCTGATGGCCCATCCGCACCCCGAGATCGCCGGCGTGGAGATCGCGTCCGGCTCGCTCGGCCACGGTCTCGCCCTCGGCGTCGGCTACGCGCTGGCCAACCGCCTCGACGGCTCGGACCGTCGCTGCTTCGTGGTGATGGGCGACGGCGAGCTCCAGGAGGGCTCGGTCTGGGAGGCCGCCTCGGTCGCCTCCGCGCACCGGCTGAACAGCCTGACCGCGATCGTCGACCGCAACGGTCTCCAGATCACCGGCGGCACCGAGTCCGTCAACTCCCTCGAGCCGCTGGCCGATCGCTGGCGGGCCTTCGGGTGGCGCGTCGTGGAGGCCGATGGACACGACGCCGAGGCGCTGACGAGTGCGCTGACCCTGCCGGCGGACCTGGACAGGCCCACCGTGATCATCGCCCACACCGTCAAGGGCAAGGGCGTGCCCTTCATCGAGGGCCAGGCCAAGAGCCACTACGCCCGGCTGAGCGGACGGCAGCACCAGCGGGCGCTCAACGCGGTCCGCGCCTCGGCGGGCACCCCGGCGGGCGGTGACCGTCGATGACCACGGCTCCCGCCCCCGCTCCGGTCCGCGCCGCCCGTGAGGTCTACCGCGACACGGTGGCCGAACTGCTCCCCGGCGAGCCGCGGTTGGTCGTCCTGGACAGCGACACCGGGCTGTTCGGCGGGGTGGACTTCGGTTCCGCCGCCGACCGCTACCTCAACCTCGGCATCGCCGAGCACACCCTGATGGGCACGGCCGCCGGTCTCGCCCGGGAGGGCCGTATCCCGCTGGTCAACACCATGGCGGCGTTCGCCTCCTCCCGCGCGGTGGAGGCGGTGAAGATCGACATCGCGATGGGCAACCTTCCGGTGCTGATCGCGGCCACCCACTCCGGGGTGTCGGCCGGGCACCTGGGCCCGACCCACCACGCCCTGGAGGACCTCGCGGTGATGCGGGCGCTGCCCCACATGACCGTGGTGGTCCCGGGCGACGCGGCCGGCACGGAGGACCTGCTGCGCCAGGCGCTCACACTGGGCGGCCCGGTCTACTTCCGGCTCGGCCGGGGCGCCACCCCCGATCTGCCCGCCGGCCCGCCGGTGCGGCTCGGCAAGGCCCAGCAGTTGCGGCACGGTACGGACATCACCCTGGCGGCCTGCGGGCCGTACCCCACGCTCGCCGCCCTGGAAGCGGCCGACCTGCTGGAGTCCGAGGGCATCACCGCGAACGTGCTGCACCTGCACACCGTCAAGCCGCTGGACACCCCGGCGCTGCTGAGCTCGCTCGGTGTGCGCGACACGGTGATCACCGTGGAGGAGCACTGGAGCTCCGGCGGCTTCGGCTCGGCCGTCGCCGAGGCGCTCAGCGCCGTACGCCCGGTGCGGGTGCACCGGATGGCGCTGCCGGACGAGTTCGTCCCCGTCGCCGGAAGCCAGCGCTATCTGCTCGAACGGGGCGGGGTGAGCGCGCGGGCGATCGCCGAGCGGGCCCGTACCTCGCTCGATTCACGCCGTGGAGGCATCCGTTGACCGCCGCCGACACCTACCGCGCCGCCGGCTGGTGGCGGGACGAGACCGTCCTGCACGATCTGCGCCGCTGGGCCCGTGAGCAGCCGGACAAGCCGGCTCTGGTCTGTTACCGGGGCGCCGATCAGGAGAGCCTGACCTACGCCGAGCTGGCCCGCAGGGTCGACCGGCTCGCGGTCGGTCTGCTCCGGCTCGGGGTGGGCCGCGGTGACGTGGTGACGCTCCAGCTGCCCAACTCCTGGGAGCTGGTGGCGCTCTGTCTGGCGGCCGCCCGGGTCGGCGCGATCGCGGGCCCGGTGGTTCCGGTGATGCGCCGCCGCGAGGTGGAGTTCATGACCCGGCTCACCGCGAGCCCGGTCTACATCGCCGCCGCCGAGGTGCGCGGCTTCTCCTACGGGGAGATGGCCGCCGAGATCGCCGAGGCCGTGCCGACCCTGCGCCACCGGGTGCTGCTCGGCGCCGGGTCCGGTGACATCGAGGCCGGTGCGCTGGACTTCGTACGCGATCTGTACGAGCCCGAGCCGGACCCGGAGCTGCTCGCCTCCCTCGACACGGTCGAGGCCGGGCCGGACGACGCCGCCCAGATCATGTTCACCTCCGGGACGACCGGCGAGCCCAAGGGTGTGCTGCACAGCCACAACACCCTGTACTCGATGAACAGGGCGCAGGCCGATGTGCTCGGTCTGACCGGCTCCGAGGTCACCGCGATGGGATCGCCGACCACCCATCAGGCCGGTTTCACCTGGAACTTCGTGATGCCGCTGCTGCTCGGCGCGACCGCCGTGCAGGTGGACCGCTGGGATCCGCGGCAGATGCTGCGGACGCTCCAGGAGCAGCGGGTGTCGTTCTTCATGGGAGCTCCGACCTTCCTCTCCGACCTGATCTACGCCCAGCGCGAGACGCCGCACGACCTGTCGGCGCTGCGCAGCTTCGCCACGGGCAGCGCGCCGATAGCGCCGCTGCTCGTGGAGGACGCGCGCGAGGTGCTCGGCTGCCGGGTGTACGCGCTGTGGGGCATGACGGAGAACGGCTGTGTCACCGTCACCCGCCCCGAACAGCCGCCGCTGCGCGCCGCCGAGAGCGACGGCACCACCGTGCCCGGCATGGAGGTCCGGATCGTCGGCAAGGACGGCGAGCCGGTGGCGCCGGGCATCCCCGGACACCTCCAGGTGCGCGGGTCCGCCCAGTGCCTGGGCTACTTCAGGCGCCAGGACGTGTACGACGCCTCGGTGACCGCCGACGGCTGGTTCGACACCGGTGATCTCGCCCGGGCCGACGGCCACGGCGGGATACGGATCACGGGCCGGGTCAAGGACGTGATCATGCGGGGCGCCGAGAACATCCCGGTGGTGGAGGTCGAGGCGGCGCTGCTGCGCCACCCCGTGGTCAAGGACGTCGCCGTGGTCGGCTACCCGGACCAGCGGCTCGGCGAGCGCGCCTGCGCGTTCCTCGTCACCACCGGCGCGGCCGCCCCCGACCTGGAGGGCGTGCGCAGCCATCTCGCGGGGCTCGGCATGGCGCGTACGTACTGGCCCGAGCGGCTGGAACTGGTGCCGGCGCTGCCGAGGACCCCCTCCGGAAAGATCCAGAAATTCGCTCTGCGGGACCGGCTCCGGGCCCAGGAAGGACGCACGGCCTCATGAACTACGCCTTCACCGCGCTCCAGGACGAACTGGCCAAGCGCATAGAGGAGTTCGCCGGTGAGAAGATCGCCCCGTACCGTCAGGAGAACGACCGTCGCGGCACGTACCGTCCGGGTCTGATCGAGGACATGGCCGCGGCCGGCCTGTTCGCGCTGCGGGTGCCCGAGGAGTACGGCGGGCAGGGGCTCGACGCGGTCAGCGCGGGCATCGCGCTGGAGAAGCTGGCGGCGGCCGATCTGTCCGTGTGCTTCCCCGTGCTCAACGCCGCGCTCATCGGCGGCGTCCTGGCCGCCAACGGCAGCCCGGAGCAGCTGGAGCGCTGGCTGCCGCCGATCGCCCGCGGCGAGGCCGTGGTGGCGCTCGCGCTGACCGAGGCCGGTCACGGGACGGACGCGGCGGGCATCGAGATGCGCGCCGAGCCCGACGGCGACGGCTGGCTGCTCTCCGGCGAGAAGACCTCGATCATGGTCACCGCCTATGCCACCCACGCGCTGGTCTTCGCCCGGACGGGCGGTGAGGGCGCGCACGGCATCAGCGCGTTCTACACCCGGCTCGACGGCGACCGGGTCCGCAAGGAGCCGCTGACCGACCTCGGCTGCCGCTCCGGCGGACGCGGCCGGATCGTCTTCGACGGTCTGCGGGTCGGGCCCGAGGAGCTGGTCGGGACTCCCGGCGGGGGCTTCGGCGCGGTGATGCGCGGCTTCGGGGTCTCCCGGGCGTACATCGCGCTGATGGCGATCGCCGTCGGGGACGCCGCCCTCGCGGAGGCGTACCTGCACGCGACCGGGCGGACCGCCTTCGGGCAGCCGATCAGCCGCTTCCAGTCGGTGGTGTTCCCGCTCGTCGAGCACACCACGCTGCTGCATGCGGCCCGGCTGGTCTCCTTCGAGGCGCTGTGGAAGGCGGACCGGGGCGAGGATCCCCGCATCCCGTCGAACATGGCCAAGTGGTGGGCGCCGAAGGCGGCCGTGGAGGCGGTGCACCAGGCGCTGTTGACCATGGGCCACCAGGGATGGAGCGAGGACGGCCCGGTCGCCCAGCGGCTGCGTGACGTCATCGGCCTCCAGCTCGCGGACGGCACCGCGGCGGCCACCAAGCTGACCGTGGCCCGGATGCTGCTCGGCAAGGAGTACGCGCCGTGACCGCGCCGGTGGCCGAGAGCCCGGTCGGCGCGTTACGGCCGGCGGACGCCGTACGGTCCGTGGCCGCGCTGCTGTCAGCGGGCGCCGGCCGGGGTGCGCAGCCCCTGACGGTAGGTCTGCATCTTGGAGCGCGTGCCGCAGACGGCCATGGAGCACCAGCGGCCGCTGCGGTTGCGGGCCCGGTCGTAGAAGGCCCACTCGCAGCGGTGCTCGTGACAGGCCTTCAGGCGCTGCCAGGAACCGTCGCCTGCGGCCTCGACGACGATCGCCAGGATCCGGCCGATCATGCCCCGGGTGCCGGTGGAGCCGGGACGCATGCCGGGGACGCCGTCCTCGCCGAAGGCCAGGACCAACGGGCAGTCGGCGGCGACGCGTTCGACGACGGCGCGGGCCGCCGGGTCGGCGTCGGCTCCGTTGTTCTCCCGCATGAGGGCGCGCAGCGCCTCCCGGACCTCGACCGCCTCGACGCGGTCGGGCTCGGAGGGGGCGAGGGCTCCCGCGGGGAAGCCCTGCCGCACCATCCACCGCGTCAGCCCCGCGACGGACGTGAACTCGTCCGGCCCGAACTCGACATTGACGCTGTTGACGAAGGACTGCACCAGAGCGAGCCGGCCGGGGGCCACCTCACGGTCGCCCGGCTGTCGCACGCGCTTGGGTTCCGGCATCCCGCAGACCCTACCGGCCAATCACTTTCGCCGGTATCCCCCGCTCCCGCATCTCTCCCCGTGAAAGGAACATCATGACCAGCTCCACCAGCACGGCCGGGTCCACCCGGCCGCCGCTCGGCCTGCTGTGCGCCGCACAGTTCATGCTCGTCCTCGACTTCGCCATCGTGAACGTGGCCCTGGGCGCCATGCAGCGTGACCTCGGGTTCACCGCCAGTGGACTGCAGTGGGTCGTCGGCGCGTACGCGCTCTTCTACGGCGGCTTCCTGCTGCTCGGCGGCCGTGCCGGTGACGTCTTCGGCCGCAAGCGCATGTTCGTGACCGGTCTCGCGGTCTTCACGATCGCCTCGCTCGTCGGCGGTATCGCCAACGAGCCGTGGATCCTCGTGCTCGCCCGCGCGGTCCAGGGCCTGTCGGCCGCGGCCGTCTCCCCCGCGGTCCTCGCGATGATCGCCGGCGGCTTCCCCGAGGGCCCCGAGCGCGTGAAGGCGATGGGCGTCTTCGGCGCGGTCTCCTCGGCCGGCTTCACCGGCGGTGTGGTCGCGGGCGGCCTGCTCACCGAGTTCCTCACCTGGCGCGCCGTGATGCTCGTCAACGTCCCGGTCGGCATCCTGCTCGTCGCCCTGGCCGCCCGCCGGCTCCTCGCCGACCACAAGGGCACCGGCTCCGCCAAGCTGGACCTGCCCGGCGCGATCCTGGTCACCTCGGCGATGTGCGCCCTCACCTACGGTCTGACCGAGGCCTCCGACGAGGGCTGGGGCGCGACGAGCGTCCTCGTCTCGCTGGGCGGCGGCGCCGCCCTGCTGATCGCCTTCCTGATCGTCCAGACCCGGGTCTCCGGGCCGCTCGTGCCGCTGTCGATCTTCCGTAACCGCGCGCTGTCGGCGGGCAACGGGATCGCGTTCCTGTCCGGTGGCGTGATGTCGGTGTCGACCTTCTTCATCACCATGTACATGCAGCAGGTGCTCGGTTACTCCGCTCTGCGGGCGAGCATGGGCTTCTTCCCGCAGGCCTTCGTGGTCTTCCTGGCGAGCCTCCCGGTCGTCAAGCTCACCCACAAGCTCGGTGCCCGCAACGTGCTGATCGCCGGTGGTGTGCTGCTGGCCGCCGGTGCGGCGCTGCTGGCGCAGGTCACCGCGGACAGCTCGTACTGGCTGGGTGTGCTGCCCGGTGGTGTGCTGATCGGCCTCGGTGTGACGGTGATGATGATCTCCACCGCCATCGCGGGCACCAGCGGTGTCAGCGGGCCGCAGATGGGCCTGGCCTCCGGTCTGTTCAACTCCAGCCGTCAGCTGGGTGTCGGCATCGGCCTCGCGGTCGGCGTCGCCCTCGCCGGCGTGGTGCACGGCGCCAAGGTCGCGACCATCCCCGTCAGCGGCTTCCAGGGCGCCTTCTGGTTCACGACCGGCCTCTCCGTGGCCATCGTCGTGGTCTCGGTCCTCGGTCTGCGGCGCACCGCCGTGGCCTCGGCCGCGCACACCGCCCCCGCCACCGCCCCCGCCGCCGCCCCCGCCGGCGGCGGCGAGAAGAAGGCCACGGTCGGCGCTCCGGCCACGGCGAAGTAGGTCCCAGCTGTTGATTCCGGCGGCGGCGGGGGCCGGGGGGGGGGGGGCCGCCCCCGGGCGGGGGGGGGGGCAGCCCGCTGAGAATAAATATGGCGGGGGGGGGGGCGCCGGCCCGGGGCCCCGCCCCGGGGGGCCCGGGG
>NZ_JBHWBS010000033.1:0-58816 GCF_042735655.1 Streptomyces sp. NPDC059567
CCCGGGGGGGTGCCCGCCGGCGGGGCGGGCCCGGGGGGGGGTGGCCGGGGGGCGGCTTCGCGGTTTCGACTAGCCCAGCTGGTGCGTCCAGCCGTGGACGTCCTCGGCCTTGCCCGTCTGGATGGCGAGAAGCGCCTCGCGGAGCTTCATGGTGACCGCACCCGGCTGCCCGCCCGACTGCTGCCACTCGCCGCGCGCCGCCTTCACCGTGCCGACGGGGGTGATGACCGCCGCCGTACCGCAGGCGAAGACCTCCTTGAGCGAGCCGTTCTCCGTGTCGGCCTTCCACTGGTCGATGGAGATCCGCCCCTCCTCGGACCGGTAGCCGAGGTCCTCGGCGAGCCGGAGCAGCGAGTCACGGGTGATACCGGCGAGCAGGGAGCCGGTCAGCTCGGGGGTGACGATGCGGTCCTCGTACACGAAGTACAGGTTCATGCCGCCGAGCTCCTCGACCCACTTGTGCTCCACGGCGTCGAGGTAGGCGACCTGGTCGCAGCCCTTCTCCGCCGCCTCGGCCTGCGCGAGGAGGGAGGCCGCGTAGTTGCCGCCCGTCTTGGCGTCGCCCATGCCGCCGGGGACGGCGCGGACGCGGTCCTCGGAGAGCCAGATGGAGACGGGCTTCACGCCACCGGGGAAGTACGGACCGGCGGGCGAGGCGATGACGACGAAGAGGTACTCGTTCGCCGGCCGCACGCCCAGGCCGACCTCGGTCGCGATCATGAACGGGCGCAGGTAGAGGGACTCCTCGCCGCCGTGCGCCGGGACCCATGCCTTGTCCTGCTGGACGAGGACGTCGCACGCCTCGATGAACGTCTCGACGGGCAGCTCCGGCATCGCGAGACGGTGCGCGGAGGCCTGGAAGCGCCGGGCGTTGGCGTCGGGGCGGAAGGTGGCGACGGTGCCGTCGGGACGGCGGTACGCCTTGAGGCCCTCGAAGATCTCCTGCGCGTAGTGCAGGACGTTCGTGGCCGGGTCGAGGGAGAGCGGGCCGTACGGCACCAGCTGACCGTCGTGCCAGCCCCGGCCCTCGGTCCACCGGATGGTCACCATGTGGTCGGTGAAGTGGCGGCCGAATCCCGGGTTGGCCAGGATCGCCTCGCGCTCCGCGTCCGACAGCGGGCTGGAGGAGGGCTTGAGCTCGATCGTGGGCGTCGTCATGAGTGCTAGTCCTTCACCGGTTGTGTGTGACGGACCGCGCTCACGCCGCTCTCAGTGCTCTGCTAGGACGTCCGAGCTTTCCCGCATGCCGCGGCCCCACGTTCGATTATCGCCCGTGGGTGGCGGTGCACGGAAACGGCGTGCATGCGATCCATGAGTTGATGGTGGCACCCCACGGCCGCATAGGTACAGCCGCCGGGTGCTTGTGCGACCCGGCGGCTGTGTGACGTCAGTCGACGGGTCAGCTCGCCACGCGTACCGCGAGCGCGTCGCCGATCTCGTCCGTCGTGCGGACGGAGTCGCCGCGCTCGGTCAGGTCGGCGGCGACGGCGGCCTCGATGCGGGCGGCCTCGGTCTCGTGGCCGAGGTGGCGCAGCAGGAGCGCGACGGAGAGCACGGTGGCCGTCGGGTCGGCCTTGCCCTGGCCCGCGATGTCCGGCGCGGAGCCGTGGACCGGCTCGAACATGGACGGGAACTCGCCGCTCGGGTTGATGTTGCCGGAGGCGGCGACGCCGATGCCGCCGGAGACGGCCGCGGCGAGGTCCGTGATGATGTCGCCGAAGAGGTTGTCGGTGACGATCACGTCGAACCGCTCGGGCTGCGTGACGAGGAAGATCGTCGCCGCGTCCACGTGCAGGTAGTCCGTGGTGACCTCGGGGAACTCCTCGGCCACCTTGTTGAAGACGTTGGTCCAGAGGTGACCCGCGTACGCCAGGACGTTGTTCTTGTGGACCAGCGTCAGCTTCTTGCGCGGGCGGGCCTGGGCGCGGGCGAAGGCGTCACGGACGACGCGCTCGACACCGAACGCCGTGTTGACGGAGACCTCGGTGGCGACCTCGTGCGGGGTGCCGGTACGGATCGAGCCGCCGTTGCCGGTGTACGGGCCTTCGGTGCCCTCGCGGACCACGATGAAGTCGATCTCGGGCTGGCCCTTGAGCGGGGTCGACACGCCGGGGAGCAGCTTCGAGGGACGCAGGTTGACGTGGTGGTCGAAGAGGAAGCGGAGCTTCAGCAGGAAGCCGCGCTCCAGCACGCCGGAGGGGACCGACGGGTCGCCGATCGCGCCGAGCAGGATGGCGTCGTGCTGCTTGAGGGCCTCGGCGTCCGCGTCGGTGAGGGTCTCACCGGTCGCGTGGTAGCGCTTGGCGCCGAAGTCGTACTCCTTCGTCTCCAGCTTCACGTCCTGCGGAAGCGCGGCGGCGAGGACCTTGAGGCCCTGTGCCACGACCTCCTGGCCGATGCCGTCGCCGGGAATGACTGCGAGATCGATGCTGTGAGACATGTCGGCACCCTACTCCTCGTCCCAGCGTCTGACACTCGTTGTCCACCATGCGGACGGTCGTGAATTCTTTGGGTTTCGTTCATCCGACGTCTGGTGCGGGGCCGGAACGCTCGACGCGAACGACGTGTCGTACGAGATCCCGGCCGACAAGGGCTACACGGAGGGCCGCCAGACGGCCTGGCTCGACCGGCGGCTCGGCGAGGTGGGCAGGCCGGTGCCGATCAGCGGGACCACGGACCCGACGCGCGACGGCATCGTGTACGTGACGGCGGGCGCGTCGCCGGTCCTGAAGGTCTCCGCGCTCGCCGAGAGCGGCGAACGCATCGACCACTTCGAGATCCGGCGCACGGCCTGACGGCCGGTTCGCCACCTGGGCCGTGGCGGCGCGACGCGGACACGGCCCGGCGCGGGCAGCGCCGGTCGGGCTCTAGTGACCGGTGGCGCCGCCGTTGTCGCGGCGGTCGAGGGCGCGCTGGAGCGCGGCGGCGGCGTTCTTGCGGGCGTCGTCGGCGCTGGGGCGGGCGACGGAGTGGCGGACACGGCGGGCGGTCTCAGCGGCCATGGGGGATCGACTCCTTGAGATCAGTGGTGATCCGAGATCGGAGATCAGTGGTGATCGAAGGCGCCGGAAGGGGCGGGGAGCGCCGCCGCAGGGGTTGCCTGCACAGGGGCATCGCGCTCTCGACCGCCATTCGCTGATGAAGCGAGACGTTCGGCTCCTACAAAGCTAGGACAGGCGGCCGCATCTGTCTCCACAATTACTCGGACTTCCTACTATCTGAGACGGTGATCGACTCACCCCGGCTGCCGCACCGCCCTCAGCTCACGGATCAGCGCCCGCACGGCGAGCGATTTCACCAGCTCAGGGGTGGTGACATAGCCCACCGACCGCGTCGGGCGATCCGGACCGAGATCGGTGATCTGCACCGAGGGCGGTGCTCCGATCAGGGAGAGTTCCGGCATCACGGCCATGCCGAAACCACTGCTCACCATCGAGAGCACCGCTCCGTCGTCCTCGGCCTCGACGGTCGCCGCCGGCAGCCAGTCCTGCTCCGCCCACCACTGCCGGGTGTACGAGGTGCAGTTCTCCGTCCAGTCCACGAGCGGCAGAGAGCGCGGCGCGGCATGACCGGCCGGGTGCACCAGCGCGTACCCCTCCTCGACCAGCACGCCCCCGACGAGCCGCGGCGGCACGGGCGACGTCGTCCCGATCGTCGCGATGCCGAGGTCGGCCCGCCCCTCCAGGACTTCGCCCGCGGTCCCGGGCCCCACCTCCCGTACGATCCGCACCTCCGGGACGATCTCCGGGTGGCGGGCCGTCAGTCGCTCCAGGGCGCGCGGCAGCAGGTGCAGTGCGGCGCTGCGGAAGGCGGCGATCCGCAGCGGCCCGGCGGCCGTGCCCGTCTCGGCACCCCGCACCTCCGCTCCCATCACCTCCAGGAGCCTCAGCACCTGCCGCGCATGGGCGAGGGCCCGCTGCCCGGCGGCTGTGGGGGTGGCCCCGGACCGCCCGCGGCCGAAGAGGACGGCGCCGAGCTTGCGTTCGCTGGTCCGCACCGAGTGCGAGACGGCGGACTGCGTCAAGCCGAGCACGACGGCCGCGGCCGAGAAGCCGCCCTCGCTCCCGACGGCGAGCAGGACGCGCAGTTCATGCGGCGCGAGGTCGGTCATCAGGGCTCCCACCTCGGAGTATGAGGAACTTCGATGGATCGGTGCGATCCATCGAAGCAACCTACTGCCCAACCGTGGGATTCCTTCCTACGGTCTCCCCCATGACGCACGAGACCATGATCACCGTCCAGCAGACCGCCCGCCCCGACGGCTTCCCCACCCCCGCCCACTTCGCCTTCGTCGAGACCCCCGTCCCGGACCCGGCACCCGGCACCGCGCTGGTCGAGAACCTGCTCTGGTCCGTGGACCCGTACCACCGCGAGGCGATGGACGGGGACTTCCTGTGGACCCTCGACTCCCCCATGGAGGGCCGCACCCTCGGCCGGGTCGTGGACTCGCGCACCCCCGGCCTCTCCCCCGGCGACCTGGTCCAGCACCGCAGGGGCTGGCGCACGCACTCCGTCGTCGCGCCGGACGAGGTGCGCCCCGTGCCGGACTTCGCCGGCGTTCCCCTCTCCGCGCATCTGAGCGTGCTCGGCGGTACGGGCCTGTCGGCGTACGTCGGACTGACCCGGATCGCGCGGCTCCAGCCGGGGGAGGACCTGTTCGTCTCGGCCGCGGCCGGCGGGGTCGGCACGGCGGCCGGCCGCTTCGCCCGCCTCCTGGGCGCCGGACGACTCGTCGGCAGCGCGGGCTCGGCGCGGAAGGTCGCGCACCTCACCGAACGGGTCGGCTTCGACGCGGCCTTCGACTATCACGAAGGGCCGGTCTCCGCGCTGCTGGCGAAGGCGGCGCCGGACGGCCTGGACGCCGTGCTCGACGGGGTGGGCGGGGACCATCTGGAGGCGTCGATCGCGGCGCTGCGGGAGCACGGCCGGATCGCCTGGGTCGGCGCGGTCGCGCAGTACCACTCGCTCTCCGCTCCCCCGCCCGCCCCGCGCAACCTCTTCGACCTGGTGGAGAAGAGCATCCGCCTCGAAGGGTTCCTGGTCAGCAACCACACGGACGCGCAGGAGGAGTTGTACGACTTCGCTGTGCCGCATCTGCGGAGCGGGCGGCTGCCGCTGGACGTGACCGTGGTGGAGGGCTTCGAGCACATCGTGGACGCGTTCCTCGGGATGCTGCGCGGCGAGAACATCGGCAAGATGCTGGTGTCCCGATCCAACTAGCCACGCCAGCTAGGTTGCATTCCTATCTAGCTGGTGCTGAAATACAGCCATGGCCGCAGACCGCAGATCAAGTTGGCTCAAGGGCGTCCTGGACCTCCTCGTCCTCTCCTGCCTCACGGAGGACGAGAGTTACGGGTACGAGATCTCCAAGGCCCTCGCCGAGGCGGGGCTTGGGGAGATCAAGGGCGGGACGCTCTATCCCGTACTGAACCGGCTGGAGGAAGCCGGGTTGGTGGAGGCCGAGTTCCGCGCCGCCGAGCGGGGGCCGGGGCGCCGCTACTACCGGCTCACCGCGCAGGGCCGGAGCCACCTCACAGCCGAGAGCGGGGCGTGGCTGACCTTCCACACCGCCGTACAGACCATGCTGAAGACCGGGGGAACACGATGAACACCGAGCCGAGCACGTACTTCGACACGCTGACCGCCGCGCTGCGGGAGGCCGGCGTTCCGGCGGAGCAGATCGCCGCCACCGTCGCCGAACTGCGCGGACACCTCGCCGAGACGGACTCCTCGCCGGAGGAGGAGTTCGGTGCGGCCGAGGACTTCGCGGCGCGACTGGGCGGTACGGCGCCGGTGGCGGCGGAGCCCGCCGGGCAGGCCGAGACCTGGCTGTGGACGGCCGACATCTACAGCGACCGGCGGCTGCTCGCACTCCACGGCGACCAGGGCTGGGAGGTCGAGGGGCTCGACACGCTCGGCCGGTTCATGTGCCGCCGGGTGCCCGGCGCCGCCCTGCGCTGGGAGTACCGCCGTGAGCTGATCAGCGGGAAGCGGCGCGACGAGGTCCTCGACCGGCTGACGCCGGAGGGCTGGGAGATGTGCGGGGAGTGGATGGTCTTCGCGTACTTCAAGCGGCCGAAGGCGGCGAGCGAAGGACCGGCCGCGGCCCTCGACACGCTGCCCGAGCGGCCCGGCCGGTGGCTCTTCCTCAGCCGGAAGGGCAAGGTGCTGCTGACGGTCTGGATACTGCTGGTCATCGGCGTGGTCGGAGTGACCCTCGTCGACGTCTTCGACATGCCGGCCTACACGACACCCTTCGTCGCGCTGTTCGGCGCGACGGGCGCGCTGATCGGCCTGAAGCGGGACGCGGCCAAGGGCTGCCAGGGCTGAGCCCTCCGCATGCTCAGAGCACGTCGCCGTCGCGCCAGTCGAAGAGCAGCGCGGCGGCGGGGTCCGGCAGCGTTCCGCCGGCTGCCGGACGCAGATAGGTGGACCCTTCCTCGTCCGGAAGGCGGACGATCCCCTCGGGGCCGATCACCTCGATGCGCCCCTGCCACGACTCCCAGCCGCGCGCCCGGTAGAGCGCGGCCCCCTCGTCGGAGGCGGACAGCGCCCCGAAGGCGTACGCCCCGTCGATCACCCGCTCCAGTTCGTCCATGACGAGCCCGCCGAGCCCCTGCCGGCGCCGGTCGTGACGCACGGCCACACCCTCGACGTATCCGACGCGGTACGAACGCCCGTCGTGGAGCACGCGCCGCATGATCACGCTGCCGTGGGCGGCGATCCCGCGCGCGTCCTCGATCCAGGCGTGGATGCCCCCGAGGGTGTGATCCCAGTCCTCGTCGGAGAAGTCGCCGTCGAACGCGGTGTCGAGCATGTCCTTGATCGAGCGGAGGCGCTCGGGCCCGAGTTCATGGGTGGCGGCGGTGGTCACGTTCACCCCCCAAGTCTCCCCCTCGCCACGGCTAACCATCAAAGGATTATTGACAGGTTAGAACCGATGCTGATTCACTCTCATCGTCAACCAGTCAGAGTGCGTTGAGGGGTTAGAGATGATGTCTCCTGTGCAGCCGGTCCACCACCGCACCGTCACCGTCCGCGGCCACGAGATCCACTACCGGGAGGCGGGCCCCGCGGACGCCCCGGTCCTGCTTCTGC
This sequence comes from Streptomyces sp. NPDC059567, assembly GCF_042735655.1. NCBI lineage: Bacteria > Bacillati > Actinomycetota > Actinomycetes > Kitasatosporales > Streptomycetaceae > Streptomyces > Streptomyces sp. NPDC059567. Next base: position 7,099 of record NZ_JBHWBS010000033.1, read on the forward strand.
TGCACGGCTTCCCCACCAGCTCGCACATGTTCCGCGACCTGATGCCGCTCCTCGCCGATCGGTTTCGGCTGATCGCCCCGGACCACATCGGCTTCGGCCGCAGCGCCGCGCCGTCGGCCCAGGAGTTCGACTACACCTTCGCCGAACTGGCCGCCGTCACGGCGGAGTTCACGGAGACGCTCGGCCTGGACCGGTTCGCCCTCTACATCCAGGACTACGGCGCCCCCATCGGCCTGCGCCTGGCCCTCGCCCACCCCGAGCGGATCACCGCGATCGTCACCCAGAACGGCAACGCCTACGAGGAGGGCCTCGGGGCCGACGCCTGGGCGCCCGTCCTCGCGATGATCGCCGACCGCACACCGCAGACCGAGGAGCCGGTGCGCGGCATCCGCTCCCTCGAGGGCATCACATGGCAGTACGAGACGGGCGTCCCCGCCGAGTTCCGCGATCTCCTCAGCCCGGACGCCTGGCACCACGACGCCGCCCTGATGGCCCGGGAGGGCCAGGACGACATCCAGCTGGACCTCATCGGCGACTACGGCTCCAACTTCGAGCTCTACCCCGCCTTCCACGACTACTTCCGCACGACCCAGGTCCCCCTGCTCGCCGTCTGGGGCGAGGGCGACGAGGTCTTCGTCCCGGCGGGCGCCAAGGCCTTCGGCCGCGACCTCCCCGACGCGGAGATCCGCCTCCTGCCGACGGGCCACTTCGCCCTGGAGACGCACGCGCCGGCGATCGCCTCGCTGATCGGCGACTTCCTCGCGCGGCGCGTCCTTCTCAGGCCGTAGCCTTCTCCAGGTCGCGGGCCATGCGCTCCACCCAGTCGGTGAGGCCCTCCCGATGGTGGGCGTCCCCGCTCAGGGCCGCGACCTGCGCGTCCGTGAACCGGTCGGATCCCGCCTCGGTCAGCAGCCGGTGCAGCTCCTTCATCAGGGACGTCATCCGCAGCGCGTCGAGGTGCTCGATCGCGTCGACCCCGTGCCCGGGGCCGATGGTCGTCGAACCAGGCATGGCGTACCTCCTCATCGAGCCCCCTCCCAGCAGCGTAAGCCCAGCGCATGAGAACCGCCCCCGTCCTGGGTTGGGGGACCCAGGAGGGGGGCGGTGTCGGGGGCGGGCCTCAGGATGGCCCGGGGGGCGTCAGCCCATGTGGGGGTAGCCGTACTCGGTCGGCGGGACCAGGGTCTCCTTGATCGCGCGGGTCAGCGTCCAGCGCATCAGGTTCTGCGGCGCGCCGGCCTTGTCGTTCGTGCCGGAGGCGCGGCCGCCGCCGAAGGGCTGCTGGCCGACGACGGCGCCGGTCGACTTGTCGTTGATGTAGAAGTTGCCCGCGGCGAAGCGGAGCTTCTCCATCGTGTACGCCGTGGCGGCGCGGTCGCCGGAGATGACCGAGCCGGTCAGCGCGTAGTCCGAGGCCGACTCCATCTGGGTCAGCATCTCGTCGTACGCGTCGTCCTCGTAGACGTGGATCGCGAGGATCGGGCCGAAGTACTCGGTCGTGAAGACCTCGTTCGCCGGGTCGGAGCACTCGATGACGGTCGGACGGACGAAGTAGCCCTCCGAGTCGTCGTAGGTGCCGCCGGCCACGATCGTGCAGGTCTCGTCGGCCTTCGCGCGGTCGATCGCGGCCTTGTTCTTGGCGAACGAACGCTCGTCGATCACGGCGCCGATGAAGTTCGTCAGATCGGTGACGTCACCCATCTTGATGCCGTCGACCTCGGCCGCGAACTCCTCCTTGAAGCCCGAGTTCCAGATGGAGGCCGGGACGTACGCACGCGAGGACGCGGAGCACTTCTGGCCCTGGAACTCGAAGGAGCCGCGGGTCAGCGCGGTCTTCAGGATCGCGCGGTCGGCGCTCGGGTGGGCGACGACGAAGTCCTTGCCGCCGGTCTCGCCGACGATCCGCGGGTAGGAGCGGTACGACTCGATGTTGTTGCCGACCGTCTTCCACAGGTGCTGGAAGGTCTTGGTCGAGCCGGTGAAGTGGATGCCGGCCAGGTCGCGGTGGTTCAGGGCCACCTCGGAGACGGCGATGCCGTCGCCCGTCACCAGGTTGATGACGCCCTTGGGCAGGCCGGCCTCCTCCAGGAGCTCCATGAGGAGCACGGCGGAGTGGGTCTGGGTCGGGGACGGCTTCCAGACCACCACGTTGCCCATGAGGGCGGGGGCGGTGGGCAGGTTGCCCGCGATGGCCGTGAAGTTGAACGGCGTGATCGCGTAGATGAAGCCCTCCAGCGGGCGGTGGTCCAGTCGGTTCCACACACCCGGGGAGTTCGCCGGCGGCTGCTCGGCCAGGATCTGGCGGGCGTAGGCCACGTTGAAGCGCCAGAAGTCGACGAGCTCGCACGGGGTGTCGATCTCGGCCTGCTGGGCGGTCTTGGACTGGCCCAGCATGGTGGAGGCGGCCAGCGTCTCGCGCCACGGGCCGGACAGCAGCTCGGCGGCGCGCAGGATGATCGCGGCGCGGTCGTCGAAGGACATCGCGCGCCAGGCCGGGGCGGCGGCCAGGGCGGCGTCGATGGCGTCCTGGGCGTCCTGCTGGGTGGCACCGGCGAAGGTGCCGATGACGGCCTTGTGGTTGTGCGGCTGCACGACGTCGACGCGCTCGCCGCCGCCCATGCGCTTCACACCGTTGATCGTCATCGGGAGGTCGCGCGGGTTCTCGGCCAGCTCCTTGAGCTTGGACTCGAGACGGGCACGCTCGGGGGAACCGGGGGCGTAGCTGTGCACCGGCTCGTTGACCGGAGCGGGGACCTGGGTTACAGCGTCCATGAGTCTCGTAACTCCTTTTGAGGGGTGGGCTCAGCCCTTGGTGAGGATGGAGCGGGCGAAGAAGAGGAGGTTGGCCGGCTTCTCCGCGAGGCGGCGCATGAAGTAGCCGTACCAGTCCGTGCCGTAGGCCGTGTAGACGCGCATCCGGTGGCCCTCGGCGGCGAGACGGTTCTGCTCCTCGCTGCGGATGCCGTACAGCATCTGGAACTCGTACTCGTCCAGCTTGCGCCCGGCACGGCGGGCGAGCTCCTGGCCGATGGAGATCAGCCGCGGGTCGTGGGAGCCGATCATCGGGTAGCCCTCCCCCTCCATCAGGATCTTCATGATCCGGACGTAGGCCTTGTCGATCTCGGCCTTGTCCTGGACGGCGACGGAGGCGGGCTCCTTGTAGGCGCCCTTCACGATCCGGACGCGGGAGCCGTTGGCGGCGAGGCGCCGGGCGTCGTCCTCGGTGCGGAAGAGGTACGCCTGGATGACGCAGCCGGTCTGCGGGAAGTCCTTCCGCAGCTCCTCGTGGATGGCGAACATCGAGTCGAGGGTGGTGTGGTCCTCGGCGTCCAGGGTGACCGTGGTGCCGATCTCGGCGGCGGCCTCGACGACGGGGCGGACGTTGGCGAGGGCGAGCTCGTGTCCGCCGTCCAGCGCCTGGCCGAACATCGAGAGCTTGACGGACATCTCGGCGCGCTCGCCGAGGCCCAGCTCCTTGAGCCGGCCGATGAGCTCCAGGTAGGCGTCACGGGCGGCGTAGGACTGCTCGACGGTGGTGATGTCCTCACCGACGACGTCGAGGGTGACCTCCAGGCCGCGGCCGGTGATGTCCTCGACGATCGGGATGACGTGCTCGACGGTCTCGCCGGCGATGAACCGGTCGACGACCTGCTTGGTCCCGGGGGCGGCCGACACGAAACGGCGCATCTTGTCGCTGCGCGACGCGGCGAGGATCACGGGACCCAGCACGGGGACCTCCAGAAGGGCAGGGTGACGAAGGGTGCCTACCCGATCTTTCGTAAGGAATCGGGAACAGCACGGAGAACCACCGTGAAACCTAAGGATCGCTCCGATCCTCTGCCATCGACAGCTGTCACGCATCCGTGGGCGGCATCTCATACATATGTCTGAGAGGGTGCGAGAATGGCGCCGTGAAGGGCGACTACCAAGAACTGGTCGACGAGATCTCGGCGCTGCTCGGCGCCCCGGCGACCCTGGAGAACCGCGATTTCGGGCTGATCGCCTTCGGGGCCCACGACAGCGACGACGACAGCGCCATGGACCCGGTCCGCACCCGCTCGATCCTGACGAGAAAGTCGACGCCCGCCGTCCGCGCCTGGTTCGAGGGCTTCGGCATCACCCGGGCGACGGGCCCGGTCCGTATCCCGGCCGCGCCGGACGCCGGGGTGTTCCGGGACCGGATCTGCCTTCCCGTGCGGCATCGGGGCGTCGTCCTCGGGTACGTCTGGCTGCTGGACGCCGAGCCGCATCCCACGCCCGCCCAGCTCACGGCGGCCATGGAGGTCGCGGCGCGGATCGGCGGCCTTCTCGCGGACGAGGAGCGGGCGGGATCGGACCTGTCCCGGGAGCTGAGGGCCGCGCTGACCGCGGAACGGGGCTGGCAGTACGACATGGCGCTCGCCGCACTGCGCACGGCTCTGGGACCGGACGCCGAGGGGCTGCATGCGGTGGTGGCCGTGACCCCGTGGCCGGGCGAGGACAGCCCTTCGGCACGCACGGTCCCGGCCGCGGCGGCGCTCTGCACGGTGCCGTGGCAGGGCCCCGCGGCGGACGCGGTGACGGCGAGCGGGGAGGGCGCGGTCGGGCAGGCGCTCGCGGTGCTCGTACGCCTGCGGGCGGCGGACAACCTCGCGCCGGCCGCGGCGGCGGCGGGGCGACTGCGGGACGCGGCGGGCAGGGGGACCGGGGCGGGGACGGACGCGACGGCCGGCACGGCGCGAGGAAGCGCGACGGCCAAGGCGGGGACCGGCACCGAGGCCGTCGCGGGGATCGCGCTCCCGCGCCGTGGTCTCGCCGACCTGGACACCGCCTGGCGCGAGGCCGCCGCGGCCGCCCGGGCGGCGACCGCCCAGCCGGGGCTCGGCCCCCTCGCCGAGTGGTCGGCCATCGGCCCGTACCGTCTGCTCACCGCCCTCCCCCGGACCGCCCCCGACCCGGCCGTCCAGGCCCTGCTCTCTCCCTCCCACACCGAACTGGCCCGCACCGCCGAGGTGTTCCTCGACCACGCGGGCCAGGCGGGGCGCACCGCGACGGCCCTCGGCATCCACCGCCAGACCCTCTACTACCGCCTCTCCCGCGTGGAACAGCTGACCGGCCTCGACCTGGACGCGGGCGAGGACCGCCTGCTGCTGCACATGGCGCTCAAGGCTGCCCGGCTCTGAACACGGGACACCCCGGACCGGTTTATAGGATCTCCCCATGAACACGGGGAGTTGGGCGGCGCCGACGTACACCGAGCAGCTGCTGTACGAGGCACGCGAGGACCGGGCGGCCGTTCTGGACGCCCTCGGGCGGACTCGCCTCTACGTACTCCTCGCGCGGCTGCACGCCGACGCGCCCGGCTACACCCCGCCCCTCCCCAGCCGCCGCGACAAGGCCACCCGGCGCACCGTCGTCCCGGTGCTGACCGAGGGCATGCTGCCGCCATGGCACCCGGACTGGGTGTTCAAGCAGACCACCCTCGCCAGGCTCGCCGCCGCCTGGCCGCACGACAGGTGGTGGCTCACCGTCAATCCGGACACCCCGTGCGCGGTCGCCCTGCCCGCCAAGCCCTCGGATCGGCGGGCCTGGCAGGAGGCCGGCGCGCACGGCGGCGGACCCGCCCGGCTGCGCCTGCTCACCCACGCCGGAGAGCATCTGCACGGGCCGGTCGCGCACGCCCTCGCGCTCGGCGCGCACCTCGCCGTGCTCAACGGCCTGGTGTGGAACCGGCTCGGCGCCCAGTACGAGGACTACCCCACCGACGTCTCCCGGCTGCGCCGCCCCTGGGCCGTCCACCACCGCGCGGACTTCCGGGACAAGTTGCGGACCCTGATCGCCACCCGGCTCGTCGGCCGGGTCCCCGAGTCCGTCCTGGAGATGCGGCGCCGCCTCACCGCGCGGTTGCGCCACACGCCCAGCGAGTCGCAGTGGACGTCGATGGTCACCGTCACGTTCGAGCGGAACGACGCCTCCGGCGAGGAGCTGGCCGAGGCCCTGGAGTCCGTGCGCCGGATCACCCACTACGAGGAGCGGTTCCGCGTCGACGGCCTCCTCCCGCCGGACGGGCGGGTCGACACCCTCGCCGCCTTCGACCACGGCCGCGCCGTGAACGTCGTACGGCTGGCGCTCGGCGCCCGTTACTGCGATCCCCAGGAGGCGGAGCAGTCCCTGCTCCAGATCCTCGAACCCGCCCGGCGGGCGTACGGCTCCTGGGCCGAGTTCTCGCTCGGCTACCTGCTGGCCCGCCTGATCCACTTCGACGAGGGCGACCCCGAACCGCTGTACCAGGAATCCCTGACCATCCACCGCGCGCTCACGCAGGACCCGTCGAGCCCCTACCGGAACATCGCGTGGTCATGAGCCCCTCCCGCCCGCCCGCTCCCCAGGGCGCCCCCTGGATCCCGCCGTCCGAGACCGAGCAGCTGCTGTACGAGGCGGGGCTGCGCGGCGACGTCGCCGAGCAGATCCGTGTCCTCGCCGATGCCGAGCTCTTCATCGGCGCCCCCAAGGCCGACGTGGACGCCCGCCCGGACAATGTCTACTGGCCGCCCCAGCAGGCGGGGAAGGGCCTCCTCGTCCGGCCGGTCCTCACCCGCGGGATGCTGCCGCCCTGGCATCCGGAGTGGGTGTTCCACCAGGTCACCCTGCGGTGGGTGGCCGAGTTCAGCTGGCGCGACCCGCGACTGCTCCTCGCGGTCAACGGCGGCACCCCCGGTCAGCTGCTGCTGCCCACCACGCCCGAGCACCGCGCGGGGTGGCTGCGGGTGTACGCCGAGAAGGAGCGGGGTGCGGGCGACCGGTTCGTCGCCCTGCGCCACGGTCCCCTGCACGGTCCGCTCGCCTTCGGCCTCGCCTGCGGCGCCCATCTGGCGTTCGGCAACGGCGTCCCGTGGAACGACGTCGGCTCGGTCTACATGGGGTACACCCACGAGCTCGACACGCTCCGCGACTCCTGGGACATCACCGGCCACGACGGCTGGCGCAAGGAGTTGGACGCGCTGCTCGACGGGCGCAACAGCCCGCCGGAACCGGACTTCGCCCTCCGGATCCGTGAGGAGCTGCGGGTCGCCCGCGGTGCGGTCCCCTCGCCGGACGAGTGGCGGGAGACGGCCGCCGGACACGCGCAGGACCTGGGCGCGAGCCCGGTGACGGTGCGGCGCATCGAGGAGTTGGTGCGCCGCATCGTCCGGTACGAGGCCCGGTTCCGGGCCGACGGGCTGCTGCCCCCGGACGGGCGGGTACGGAAGACGGTCGCGTACGACTACGGCCGGGCGGTGAACCTGGCCCGCTGGGGGCTCTCGGCCCGCTTCTGCGCGCCCCCGGAGGCCGAACAGGCGATCGTCCACGCGGGCGCGCTGGCCCGGTCGGCCTACGGTTCCTGGCAGGAGTACTCGACCGGGTACGCGCTGGGGCGGGTGCTGCGCTTCGACGGGGAGGAGTACGGCCCGTTCCACGAGCAGAACGTGGACGCCCACCGGGTCCTGACGGAACACGAGGGCAGCCCCTGGCTGAACCTTCCGTGGCGCTGAGACCCGGCGCCGCGGCTCGTGCCACGTGCGCACCGGACGCGACAACTCCGCCCGAATCCGGGGCTATCGCTCCGCCATCAGCACCTTGAGCCCTTCGGTCAGGTCGTCGGCCGTCGGCGCGGTCTCGGGGTCCACCATCCACTGGATCATCACGCCGGTCACCAGCGCCTGACAGAGCAGCCCCGCCACCCGGGCCCTCTCCGGGTCGGCTTCCGGGTCGATGCCGAGGAAGCCCTCGGCCATGCCGAGGCGGCCCTCCCGCTGGGGCTCCTTGATGGCCTCGCGGAGCTTCTCGTCGTCGTCGAGGCGGGTGACGATCTCCGTCTGGAGCTTCCAGACCGGCCGACTGGCGTCCGCCGCCGCGATGACCTGCTCCCAGAGGTCGTGGAAGCGCTGGTACGGGTCGGCCGGCAGCGCCCTCTTCTCCTCGCCGCTCCCGGCCGGGCCGACCTGGTCGCCCCACTCCTCCGTCAGCGTGAGGAAGGCCTGCTGGAGCAGGGCCTCCTTGGAGCCGTAGTGGTAGCCGATGGAGGCCAGGTTGGTGCCCGAGGCGGCGACGATGTCGCGGGCCGTCGTGCGGGCGTAGCCCTTCTCCAGGAGGCAGCGCTTGGCGCCTTCGAGCAGGTCTTCCTTGTGTCCCATGACAGCACTGTACCCGGCAGCTAGACAATCGTGTAAGACGATCGTCTAGCGCACCGGGTACGCGTACCGAGTCGGACCAGGCCGGGACCTGCCCGGGATCAGACCAGGTTGACCGAGCGGGCCGAGGCCGCGCCGATCTCCTCCGAGATCTCCGCGAGCACGGCCGCCGGGACCGTGTCGTCAACGGTGAGCACGACGAGCGCCTCGCCGCCCTCCTCCGAGCGCGCCACCTGCATCCCGGCGATGTTCAGACCGGCCTCGCCGAGGATCCGGCCGACCGTGCCGACGACACCCGGACGGTCCTCGTAGCGCAGCACCACCATGTGGTCGGCGAGCGCGACGTCCACGTCGTAGTCGCCGACGGCGACGATCTTCTGGAGGTGCTTGGGGCCGGCCAGCGTGCCGGAGACCGCGACCTCCTCGCCGCTCGAGAGCGTGCCGCGCACGGTGACCACGTTGCGGTGGTCCGGGGACTCGCTGGAGGTGGTCAGCCGGACCTCGACACCGCGCTCCTGCGCGAACAGCGGGGCGTTGACGTACGACACGGTCTCGTCGACCACGTCCTCGAACACGCCCTTGAGCGCGGAGAGTTCGAGCACCTTCACGTCGTGCTGGGTGATCTCGCCGTACACCTCGACGTCGAGACGCGCCGCGACCTCGCCCGCCAGCGCGGTGAAGATGCGGCCGAGCTTCTCGGCGAGCGGCAGACCCGGCTTGACGTCCTCGGCGATGACACCGCCCTGGACGTTGACCGCGTCCGGCACGAGCTCACCGGCGAGCGCGAGGCGCACCGAGCGGGCGACCGCGATACCGGCCTTCTCCTGGGCCTCGTCCGTGGACGCGCCGAGGTGCGGAGTGCAGACGACCTGGTCGAGCTCGAAGAGCGGGGAGTCCGTGCAGGGCTCCTTCGCGTACACGTCGAGACCGGCGCCGGCGACCCGGCCCTCCTTGAGGGCGGAGAACAGCGCCGCCTCGTCGACGATCCCGCCGCGCGCGGCGTTGACGATCCGGACGCTGGGCTTGACCTTGTGCAGCGCCTCGTCGCCGATGAGACCGAGGGTCTCCGGGGTCTTCGGCAGGTGGACGGTGATGAAGTCGGCGACCTCCAGGAGCTCGTCCAGGGCCAGCAGCTTCACCCCCATCTGGGCGGCGCGGGCCGGCTGCACGTAGGGGTCGTACGCGACGATCTTCATGCCGAACGCGGACATGCGCTGGGCGACCAGGACGCCGATGCGGCCGAGGCCGACGACGCCGAGGGTCTTCTCGCTCAGCTCGACGCCCGTGTACTTCGAGCGCTTCCACTCGCCGTTCTTCAGCGCGGTGTTGGCCTGCGGGATGTTGCGCGCGGTGGCGACGAGCAGGCCGCAGGCGAGCTCGGCGGCGGTGACGATGTTGGAGGTCGGGGCGTTCACGACCATGACGCCGGCCTTGGTGGCGGCGGAGACGTCGACGTTGTCCAGGCCGACACCGGCGCGGGCCACGACCCGGAGCTTGTTGGCGGCGGCGATGGCCTCCGCGTCGACCTTGGTCGCGGAGCGGACCAGGATCGCGTCCACATCGGCGATGGCGGGCAGCAGCTCGGCGCGGTCGGCGCCGTTGCAGTGCCGGATCTCGAAGTCCGGGCCCAGTGCGTCGACGGTGGCGGGCGACAGCTCTTCAGCGATGAGTACGACGGGTTTCGAGCTCACGTGAGTCCTCACAGATCCAGTGCGGACGGCCGTCCCGACGGCCGCATGCGGTGGAGGGGGCTTGCCGCGTGAAAGCGCACGACGCTGTGGGCCTGAACGCGAATGTTGTTGAGCAGTGTAGTGGTGCGTCGGCGCAGTTCATGCGCCTCGTTGGAAGGATCACTCGTCCGTGGTTGGACGGCCTGTCCAACGATGTGGCGCGGGGGCGGGCGGGGTGTGAGGCCCCCCCCCCAAAGCGTTAACCACCACCGGGGTAACACCCCGCAATAGAGGTGGGCCCGCCCCTGGGGGGGGGGGGGGGCGGGGGGGGGGCCCCCCCCCCCGCGCCGAAGGCTTACGCCTCCTCGTCGTTCACCCAGCTCATGAGCTTGCGCAGCTCCTTGCCGGTGGTCTCCAGGAGGTGCTTCTCGTCCTGGGTCTTGTACTCGTTGTACTTCTTCAGGCCACCGTGGTACTCGTCCATCCAGTTCTTGGCGAAGGTGCCGTCCTGGATGTCGGTGAGGACCTTCTTCATCTCGGCCTTGGTGGCGTCGGTGATGATCCGCGGGCCGGTGATGTAGTCGCCCCACTCGGCGGTCTCGGAGACCGACCAGCGCATCTTCTCCAGGCCGCCCTCGTACATGAGGTCGACGATGAGCTTCAGCTCGTGCAGGCACTCGAAGTAGGCGATCTCCGGCTGGTAGCCGGCCTCGACCAGGGTCTCGAAGCCCGCCTTCACCAGCGCGGAGGCGCCACCGCAGAGGACGGCCTGCTCACCGAACAGGTCGGTCTCGGTCTCCTCGGTGAAGGTCGTCTTGATGACGCCGGCGCGGGTGCCGCCGATGGCCTTGGCGTAGGAGAGCGCCAGGGCGAAGGCGTTGCCGGTCGCGTCCTGCTCGACGGCGGCGATCGCGGGGACGCCGCGGCCCTCCTCGTACTGGCGGCGGACCAGGTGGCCCGGGCCCTTCGGGGCGACGAGCGCGACGTCGACGCCGGCCGGGGGCTTGATGAAGCCGAAGCGCACGTTGAAGCCGTGGGCGAAGAACAGCGCGTCGCCGTCCTTCAGGTTCGGGGCGATGGACGCCTCGTAGACCTGGGCCTGGATCGGGTCCGGGATCAGGATCATGATGACGTCGGCCTCGGCGGCGGCCTCGGCGGGCGTCACCACGCGCAGGCCCTGCTCCTCGGCCTTGGCCTTGGACTTGGAGCCCTCGTGCAGACCGACGCGGACGTCGACACCCGAGTCACGGAGCGACAGCGCGTGGGCGTGGCCCTGGCTGCCGTAACCGATCACCGCGACCTTACGGCCCTGGATGATGGACAGGTCGGCGTCGTCGTCGTAGAACAGCTCGGCCACTGGGAATCTCCTTGATGTGCTGGTGTTGCGTCCCACCGTACGGCGGGGAGCGGGAGGGAAGTTTTCGGGTCTCGCCAGGCGGACCGCCGGATGGACCCGGCGGTCCGTGCCCGTCGACACCCGGAAGGGTCAGGCGCTGCGGTCGAGGGCCCGCAGGGAGCGGTCCGTGATGGACCGGGCACCACGCCCTATGGCGATCGTGCCGGACTGCACGAGCTCCTTGATGCCGAACTGCTCCAGCATCTTGAGCATCGCGTCGAGCTTGTCACTCGAACCGGTGGCCTCGATGGTGACCGCCTCGGGCGAGACGTCCACGGTCTTGGCGCGGAACAGCTGGACGATCTCGACGATCTGGGAGCGGGTCTCGTTGTCGGCGCGGACCTTCACCAGGACGAGCTCGCGCTGGATCGCAGCGGAGGGCTCGAGTTCGACGATCTTCAGGACGTTGACCAGCTTGTTGAGCTGCTTGGTCACCTGCTCCAGCGGCAGGTCCTCGACATTGACCACGATGGTGATGCGGGAGATGTCGGGGTGTTCGGTGACACCGACGGCGAGCGAGTCGATGTTGAAGCCGCGGCGGGAGAACAGGGCGGCGATCCGGGCCAGGATGCCGGGGGTGTTCTCCACCAGGACGGAGAGCGTGTGCCTAGTCATGTGCGTCGTTCCTCTTCCTACGGCTCTCGGTCTCAGTCGTCTTCGTTGTCGCCGAAGTCGGGGCGGACGCCCCGGGCGGCCATGACCTCGTCGTTGGAGGTGCCGGCGGCGACCATGGGCCAGACCTGGGCGTCCTCGTGGACGATGAAGTCGATCACGACCGGGCGGTCGTTGATGGCATTGGCCTCGGCGATGACCTTGTCCAGGTCGGCCGGGTCCTCGCAGCGCAGGGCGACACAGCCCATGGCCTCGGACAGCTTGACGAAGTCCGGGATGCGGGTGCCCTTGCGGGGCGCCGTGCTCGCGCCGACCTGGGAGCCGGTGGCGTCGTGGCCGGTCTCGTCGGCGTGCAGGACCGTGCTGGAGTAGCGCTGGTTGTAGAAGAGGGTCTGCCACTGGCGGACCATCCCGAGGGCGCCGTTGTTGATGATGGCGACCTTGATCGGGATGTTGTTGAGCGCGCAGGTGACCAGCTCCTGATTGGTCATCTGGAAGCAGCCGTCGCCGTCGATCGCCCAGACCGGGCGGTCCGGCATACCGGCCTTGGCGCCCATGGCGGCGGGAACCGCGTAGCCCATCGTTCCGGCGCCGCCGGAGTTGAGCCAGGTGGCCGGCTTCTCGTAGTCGATGAAGTGCGCGGCCCACATCTGGTGCTGGCCGACGCCGGCCGCGTAGATGGTGTCGGCGGGGGCGAGCTGGCCGATGCGCTGGATGACCTGCTGCGGCGAGAGGCTGCCGTCCTCCGGCAGGTCGTAGCCGAGCGGGTAGGTCTCGCGCCAGCGGTTCAGGTCGCTCCACCAGGCGGTGTAGTCGCCCTTGTTGCCCTCGCTGTTCTCGGCCTGGACGGCCTGGACCAGGTCGGCGATGACCTCGCGGGCGTCACCGACGATCGGGACGTCGGCGGCGCGGTTCTTGCCGATCTCGGCCGGGTCGATGTCGGCGTGGACGATCTTGGCGAAGGGCGCGAAGCTGTCCAGCTTGCCGGTGACGCGGTCGTCGAAGCGGGCTCCGAGGGCGACGATCAGGTCGGCCTTCTGCAGCGCGGTGACGGCGGTGACCGCACCGTGCATGCCCGGCATTCCCACGTGCAGCGGGTGGCTGTCGGGGAACGCGCCCAGCGCCATCAGGGTGGTGGTGACGGGGGCGCCGGTGAGCTCGGCGAGGACCTTCAGCTCGGCGGTGGCGCCGGCCTTCAGGACGCCGCCGCCGACGTACAGGACCGGGCGCTTGGCCGCGGCGATCAGCTTGGCGGCCTCGCGGATCTGCTTGGCGTGCGGCTTGGTCACCGGGCGGTAGCCGGGCAGGTCGGTCTGCGGCGGCCAACTGAAGGTGGTCTTCGCCTGCAGGGCGTCCTTGGCGATGTCGACCAGGACCGGGCCGGGACGGCCGGTGGAGGCGATGTGGAACGCCTCGGCGATCGTCCTCGGGATGTCCTCGGCCTTGGTGACCAGGAAGTTGTGCTTGGTGATCGGCATCGTGATGCCGCAGATGTCCGCCTCCTGGAAGGCGTCCGTGCCGATGGCCTTCGAGGCGACCTGGCCGGTGATCGCGACCAGCGGGACGGAGTCCATGTGGGCGTCGGCGATCGGGGTCACCAGGTTCGTGGCGCCTGGGCCGGAGGTCGCCATGCAGACGCCGACCTTGCCGGTCGCCTGGGCGTAGCCGGTGGCGGCGTGGCCCGCGCCCTGCTCGTGGCGGACCAGGATGTGGCGGACCTTCGTGGAGTCCATCATCGGGTCGTACGCGGGGAGGATGGCGCCGCCCGGAATACCGAAGACGGTGTCGGCCCCCACTTCCTCGAGAGAACGGATGAGGGACTGCGCACCCGTGACGTGCTCGACGGTGGTGGCGGACTGTCCGCCGCTACGGGCCCGCGGCTGCGGATGGTGCCCGGAGGCCTGCTCGGTCATCAGCATTCTCTTCTCGAAGCAGAGGGTTTTTGCGAGGGTTTGGGGGGAGCCGGTGCAACAAAAAACCCCTCGTGCCGGGAGGCAAGCGAGGGGAGCGCGTCGGTAGCGTTCAAGCCGGGCCTTCTATGGCCCTGCTTCAGCCGACGCGCTTTCCAAGTACGAGAATTCGGGTGCGCATGGCACTGACCCTCTCCCCGACGCACCATCAGTGTCAAGGGGGTGGGACGGGCGTCTCATTATTTGAGCGGAACGGGGGATGGTTTCCGGCTGGAATCGCCACCTCGCCGGGGACGGGGTACTCGTCCCGCACGAGCGCGCGGCGCAGCCGGTACTCGTCCAGCGGGCCGGCGAAGGCCATGCCCTGGCCGTGCGTGCAGCCCATGGCGCGCAGCGCGATCACCTGCTCGGGAACGTCCACGCCGTCGGCGACGGACTGGAGACCGAGATCGCGGGCGATCCGGAGCAGCCCACTGGTGATCTTGCGGAGCCGGGCGGACTCGACGACGCCCTCGACCAGACCTCTGTCCAGTTTCAGTACGTCGACGGGGAGGCGCCGCAGCGCGTTGATGGCCGCGTGGCCGCTGCCGAAGCCGTCCAGGGCGATCCGTACGCCGAGGCGGCGCAGGGCGACCAGGCGCTGCTCCAGGTCGTCGAAGGAGACCCGGGGGTCGCTGTCGGCGAGCTCGATCACCAGGGAGCCCGAGGGGAGTCCGTGGCGGGTCAGCAGCGCCTCGACGGTGCCGAGCGGCAGGGAGCGGTCCAGGAGCCTTCGGGCGGAGAGCCGCACGGAGACCGGCGTCCGATGGCCGAGCCCGGCCCGCTCGGCGGCCTGCTCGACGGCCTGCTCCAGGAGCCAGCGGCCGAGCTCGGAGACGCGCTCGCTGTCGTCCGCGACGCGCAGGAACTCGGCGGGGGTGAAGAGGATGCCCTGGGCGGAGCGCCAGCGGGCCTGCGCCGCGACGGCGGTGATACGGCCGCTGGCGAGGTCCACGACGGGCTGGTGGAGCAGGGCGAACTCGCCGTCGTCGAGCGCGGTGCGCAGCCGGGTGGCCAGCTCCGTCCTGCGGACGACCTCGGCCTGCATCTGCGGGGCGTACATCTCGACGCGGTCCTTGCCCGCGGCCTTGGCCCGGTACATGGCCAGGTCGGCGTTGCGGAGCAGGTCCCCCGCGCTGATGCCGGGCTCGGCGAAGGCGACGCCGATGGAGGCGGCGACCCGCACCTCGTTCCCGCCGTCGAGGCGGTACGGCTGGGAGAGCGTGAGGCGGAGCCGGTCGGCGATCTCGTGGACCTGGTACTCACGGGCCGACGTGTCCCGTGAGCCGTCGCCGAGGATGAGCGCGGCGAACTCGTCGCCGCCGAGACGGGCGGCGGTGTCCCCGGCCCGCACGGAGTCCTGGAGGCGGCGGGCGGCCTGGACGAGGAGCTCGTCGCCCGCCTGGTGGCCGAGCCGGTCGTTGACGCCCTTGAAGCCGTCGAGGTCGATGAAGAGCACGGCGGTGCCGGGGTCGGAGGAGCGCCGGCCGGTGAGCGCCTTGCGGACGCGCTGGGTGAACAGCGCCCGGTTGGGCAGGTCGGTGAGCGGGTCGTGCTCGGCGTTGTGCTGCAACTGCGCCTGGAGGCGGACCCGTTCGGTGACGTCGCGGCTGTTGAAGATGAGCCCGCCCTGGTGGCGGTTGACGGTGGACTCGACGTTGAGCCAGTCGCCGCGGCCGGAGCGGAAACGGCACTCGATCCGGGTCGTCGGCTCCTCCGAAGGAGGAGCGGCGAGGAACCGCCGCACTTCGTGGACCACGCCGCCGAGGTCCTCGGGATGGATGAGAGAGGCCAGCTCGGAGCCGATCAGATCCTCGGCCTCACGACCGTAGACCCCCGAGGCGGCGGGGCTCACGTACCGGAGTATGCCGGTGGGCGCGGCGATCATGATGACATCGCTGGAGCCCTGCACCAGGGACCTGAAGTGGTTCTCCTTCTGGGCCAGTTCATGCGTGAGGGCGATGTTGTCGAGGAGCATGATGCCCTGCCGGACGACCAGGGCGAGGACGACCGTACAGCCGGTGAAGACGACCACGCGGTCCACTCTGCGTCCCTCGACGACGTTGTACAGGATGCCGAGCGTGCAGACCGCAGCGGCGAGATACGGGGTGAGGGCGGCCAGCGAGCCGGCCACGGGGCGGCTGGGAAGGCGCTGGCCGCGCGGGGAAGCGGGCCCTTCGGCGCTCCGGCGCACCCCCCAGGGGGCGTACGCCAGGAGCAGCGATCCGGCGAACCAGCCGGCGTCGAGCAGCTGTCCGGAGGTGTAGTTCTCCCGCATCAGGGGTGAGGTGAACAGGGCGTCGCACAGCACGGTGAGGGCGAGGGCGGCGATGGCCGTGTTCGTCGCCGAGCGGTTCACGTTGGAGCGGCGGAAGTGCAGGGCCAGGACCATGCTGACGAGAACGATGTCGAGCAGCGGGTACGCGAGCGAGAGCGCGGCCTCGGCGACGCTCTCGCCCTGGAAGTGCGCGGTGTGCGCGAGGGCGAGACTCCACGAGAGGGTGAGCAGCGAACCGCCGATGAGCCAGGCGTCGAGCCCGAGGCAGACCCAGCCGGCCCGGGTGACGGGCTTCTTGGCGAGGACGAGCAGGCCGACGATGGCGGGCGGGGCGAAGAGCAGGAAGAACAGGTCAGCGATGGAGGGGCTGGGCACCTCCCGGCCGAGCACCACTTCGTACCACCCCCAGACTCCGTTCCCGGCGGCGGCCATCGTGGAGGAGAAGGCGAACAGCAGCCAGGCCGGGCGGAAGCGGCTGTCGCGGAGGCGGGCGTAGAGGAAGCAGGAGACGCCGGCCGCCAGGGCGGCCGCGCTCAGGCCGAAGTCGCCCATGATGAGCGCCAGTTGCTCCGATCCCCAGCCGAGGGCGGCTCCTGTCGCGTAGCCCGCGCAGATCAGTCCGAGGACGACCTGGGTGAGGACTCCGCCGGCGTCGGACGGCGCCGGGTCCGGCCCGCGGGCGCCGCTCGCACCGCCTCCCGCCTTCTTCGCCGGGGAGCCGCCCGCCGTCGCGGCGGCGGACGCGGCACCGCCCGTCGTCGTGCCGCCCTGCGCGGCGCCCGCGGCGACCGGGCTGCGGCCGATGAGGGCTCCGGGGGCGGTCACCGGGGCTCCCCTGCATGCGCCGCCGTCTTCGGGCGCCTCCTGTGCCGGAATGGGGCGCGCGAGGGTCGTCGACGGCGGCCTCGCCGCGTCGGATCGTCGGTCCATCGGCCGTACTTCACCCGTCGCCCCCCTCGGATTCTGTTGACCCGTCACTTCGCTCCCCAGCGCCAGCTCGTACTCGACGCAGCCCCCCGCTCCGGGACGATACACCAGGACCGTCACTCAGGGACAGGGGTGCTGTACTCTCAGTGACGGCCCTGGGGCTCGCGGCGGGCGCACCGAGGGGGCGCGCGCCGCGGGCCCGCGGCTCAGGTGGTCAGGACCACGTTGGCCAGCCCCTCCCCCGCCGCGAACCGGGTCAGCTGGCCGGCGATCAGCCGCTTGGCACGGGGCATGAACGCCGAAGTGGAACCGCCGACATGGGGACTCACCAGGACACCGGGAGCGTGCCACAACGGGTGGCCGGGCGGCAGCGGTTCGGGGTCGGTGACATCGAGCGCTGCGGTGATCCGGCCGCTCTCGACCTCCTTGAGCAACGCGACGGTGTCCACCACGGGGCCCCGGGCGACGTTGACCAGAAGGGCCCCGTCCCGCATCCGCGCGAGAAAGCCCGCGTCGGCGAGATGCCTGGTCTCGGGCGTGAGAGGGGTGGAGAGCACGACGACATCCGCCTGCGGCAGCAGGTCGGCCAGAGCGGACATCGGCTGGACCGGACCGCGCTCCGTGGTGCGTGCGGAGCGCGCGACGCGCGCCACCCGCGCGCACTCGAACGGCACGAGCCGGTCCTCGATGGCGGCACCGATCGACCCGTACCCCACGATCAGCACCGACTTGTCGGCCAGTGCCGGATAGAAGCCGCCCCGCCACTCCTCCGCGTCCTGGCCGCGGACGAAGCCGGGGATGCCGCGCAGCGAGGCGAGGATCAGGGCGAGCGCCAGCTCGGCGGTGCTGGCCTCGTGGACGCCCTTGGCGTTGCAGAGCTCGACCCCGGGGCGCAGCGCGCCCAGTCCGGGCGTCACATGGTCCGTGCCCGCCGAGAGCGTCTGCACCGCGCGCACCGAGGTCATCGCGGCGAGCGGCCGGACGGCGACCTCCGTGCCCTTCATGTACGGGACGACGTAGAAGGCGCAGCGCGCCGGATCGGCGGGGAAGTCCGGACCGCCGTCCCAGAAACGGTAGTTCAGCCCCGACGCGCCCGGCTCCGGAAGCCCTTCGATCTCGTCCGCGGGAATCGGAAGCCACACGTCAGCGGCCGTGTCATGGAGTGTCATGACCGGGAGGCTATGCGAAGAACCCCGCTCACCATTGGTTACTTTGGGGGACGGCACAGGGAGGGGTACCGGCAGGTGGAGCGCAGGACTATCGGGGCGGCGGCGCTCGACGTGGGCGCGGTCGGCCTGGGCTGTATGCCGATGAACTGGGCCTACAGCGCCTCGCAGCAGCGTGGCGACCGCTCGCTGCGCACGGTGCACGCGGCGCTGGACGCCGGGGTGAGCCTGCTCGACACCGCGGACATGTACGGGCCGTTCACCAACGAGCTGTTGGTGGGACGGGCACTGAAGGAACGCCGGGCGGAGGCGTTCGTGTCGACCAAGTGCGGTCTGCTCGTCGGCGATCAGCACGTGGTGGCCAACGGCAGGCCGGGATACGTACGGCGGGCCTGCGACGCCTCGCTGCGCCGGCTGCAGACCGATGTGATCGACCTCTACCAGCTGCACCGGGCCGATCCCGAGGTGCCGGTCGAGGAGACCTGGGGCGCGATGGCCGAGTTGGTGTCCGCGGGCAAGGTCCGGGCGCTCGGGTTCTGCGCGGTGGGGGCCCGGGCGACCCGTCGCGGCGGAGCGTCACATCTGCACGAGGGAACGATTCGGCAACTGGAGCGGGTCCAGCAGGTCTTCCCGGTCAGCGCGGTGGAGGCCGAACTGTCGGTGTGGTCTCCCGAGGCGCTGGAGCGGCTGCTCCCGTGGTGCGAGGCGCGGGGTGTGGGGTTCCTGGCGGCGATGCCGCTGGGGAACGGCTTCCTGACCGGGACGCTGACGCCCGGCGGCGGCTTCGAGCCGGACGACCCGAGGGCCCGGCACCCTCGCTTCACCGCCGAGATGATGGCTGCCAACCAGCCGCTGGTGGCCGGCCTGCGGCGAGTGGCGGCCCGGCACGGCGCGGAGGTCACTCCCGCCCAGGTGGCGCTGGCGTGGGCGCTGGCGCAAGGGCCGCACGTCGTGCCGATCCCGGGGGCGAAGCGGGAGGTCTGGGCGGTGGAGAACGCGGGGGCGGCGGATCTGGCGCTGACGGCGGCGGATCTGGCGGAGATCGCGCGGCTGCCCGCGCCGCGGGGATCGTGGGACTGAGCGCGGGAACCTGATCGGCCCGAGCGGTGTATCAAGGGTAGTGAGCGCCGTTCGAAGGGATCGGGACCGTGGGCCGAGCTTTTGTGGGAGCTGTGTGTGCCGCCGCCGTGCTGGGGCTCGTGACGGGGTGCTCGTCAGGTGGGGGCGGGAGCGGGCTCGCGTCCTCGCCCACGTCCGCGTCCGCGTCCGCGTCGCGGTCGGGGACGGGGACGGAGGGCGCGCCGGCCGACGTGCGGGTCGCCGGGACACTGACCGAGGATCTGGAGTCGCCGTGGGGCGTGGCCGCGCTGCCCGGCGGGGATCTTCTCGTCGCCTCGCGCGACGAGCGGACGATCACCCGCGTCGACGCGAAGACGGGGAAGAAGACGCAGGTCGGAGAGGTGCCGGGGGTGGTCCCCGGCGGTGAGGGCGGGCTCCTGGGCCTCGCCGTGCGGGACGGCCGGGTGTATGCGTACTTCACCGCCGAGTCGGACAACCGCATCGTCCGGATGCCGTACGGAAGCGGGAGCGCGGACCGGCTGGGCGCGCCCGAGGTGGTCCTCTCGGGCATCCCGAAGGGGAACGTGCACAACGGCGGGCGGATCGCGTTCGGCCCGGACGGGATGCTGTACGCGGGGACGGGCGAGCGGGGCGAGAAGGGCCTCGCGCAGAGCCTGGAGTCGCTGGGCGGCAAGATCCTGCGGATGACGCCGGAGGGGAAGCCGGCGCCCGGCAATCCCTTCCCCGGCTCGCTGGTGTATTCGTACGGTCACCGCAATGTGCAGGGCCTGGCCTGGGACGGGGACGGACGACTGTGGGCGGCCGAGTTCGGCCAGAACACCTGGGACGAGCTGAACCTGATCCGGCCCGGCAAGAACTACGGGTGGCCGAAGGTGGAAGGCTCGTCGGACGTGTCCGACTTCGTGAACCCGGTGGCCCAGTGGACGACGGACGAGGCGTCGCCGAGCGGTATCGCGTACGCCGAGGGCGCGATCTGGATGGCCGGGCTCAGAGGCGAGCGGCTGTGGCGGATCCCGCTCGCGGGGGCGGAACGCGCGGGGGACCCCGAGGCGTTCCTCGTGGAGGAGTACGGCCGCCTGCGCACGGTCCTGGCGGCGGGTGACGGCCGGCTCTGGCTGACGACGAGCGAGACCGACTCCCGGGGCACGCCCGGGCCCGGCGACGACAAGATCCTCCGGCTGGAGGTGAGATAGGGGCGGCACGATGTTCAACCTGGCGGAAGAGCTCTTCGCACCGGGCCGTAAGCACACCGAGGACGAGCGTCAGCGGCTCGCCCTGACCAGGGAGGACCAGGGCGACGGCGATCCCGGGAAGGGGCCGATAGACCTGACCTCGGGCCGAGTGACGATACGCGTCCCGGGACCGGCCGCCACGAACGATCAGGGCGCCCAGGGTGCGCAGGCCTTAGGGAGTCGGCTCCAGGAGGCGGAGGCGGTGGGCGAGGGCAGCGGCCTCGCCGCGGCCGGAGACGCCCAGCTTGGCGAGGATGTTGGAGACGTGGACGCTCGCCGTCTTCGGTGAGATGAAGAGCTCCTCGGCGATCTGGCGGTTGGTGCGGCCGGCGGCGACCAGGCGCAGGACGTCCTGCTCCCGGGGCGTCAGGCCGAAGGCGTCGTCTCCCGGCTCCGGTTCCGGTGCGTGGTCCGGGGTGGTGAGGGAGAGACGGGCGCGGGCGGCCAGGAGTGCGACGTCCTCACGGAGCGGGTGCGCGCCGAGGCGGACGGCGGTGGCATGGGCCTCGCGCAGCAGGGCCGCCGCCTCCTCGCGGCGGCCGCCCTCGGCGAGCAGGGCGTCGGCGAGGCGGTGGCGAGCCTGGGCGAGCTGGTAGGGGCGCTCCAGCCGCTCGTAGGCGGTGACGATCTCGGCCCAGCGGTCGACGGGCCGGCGGTCCTCCGCACGGTCCGTCTCCGCCGAGACGTACAGGGAGTACGCCTCCCAGACGGGTGCGGGGGTCGCCAGCTCCCGTACGCAGCGGCGGATCAGGGCGATCGCCTCCGCGCGGCCCTCCTCGGCGGCGGGCAGGCCGAGCGCGTCGGCCTCCGCGGTGGCGGCGGCGAGCAGCAGCGGCCAGGCCTCTCGGTGGGTGCCGAGCGGGAAGCCGGACTCCACGGCGGCGGCGAGCACGGTCCGGACGTCCTGGATCCGGCCGCCGGCGGCGGCGATGCTCAGCTCGACCATGCGCGTCGGGACGGTGTACTGCGGCATGGGGTCCGCCTCGCCGAAGTGCTCGCGGGCGGCGGCGAGCTGGGTGACCGCGGTGTCCAGCTCACCCCGGGCGAGGGCCAGTTGGGCGAGGCGCAGGGCCACGGAGCCGCGTGGCTTGGACCGGATGCCGTTCTGTTCCAGCCACTCGCAGTTGCGCTGGACCTCGCACCAGAGCCCGAGGGAGAACTGCGACTCGGCCTGGTTGGAGCGGATCCAGCCCTGGCTGTCGAGGAGGCCGTGGTCACGAGTGAGCCGGATGCCGTCCTCGGCGACGTCGACGGCCTCCTGGGAGCGGCCGAGGTTCTCCAGGGAGTGGGAGAGGTTGACGTGGGCGCGGGAGGATTCGTGGTGGAGGCCCAGGGTGCGGGTGCGGTCGCGCACCTCGTACATGGTGGCGAGTCCGGTCTCGCGGTCTCCGGCGCCAACCTGGAGGGTGCCGAGGGTCAGGCGGGCGCTGAGCTCGATGGACTCGTCCTTGACGAGGCGGGCGTATTCGACGGCCCGCTCGGCGGCGGCGAGGCTCTCCGGGCCGGGCTTGTGGAGCATCCCCCAGCCGGCGGCCACGGCGAGGATGCGGGCGTGCACGCCGGACGGGGGCATGCCCTTGACGAGTTCCTGGGCGGTGGCGATCTCGTCCCAGCCGTCGGAGCGGCCGAGTCCGGAGACGATGCGGGAGCGTTCGGTCCAGAACCAGGCGGAGCGCAGGGGGTCGCGGTCCTCGTCCTCCTCCCCTTCGAGGAGCCGCAGGGCCATCTTGCCGATCTTCAGGGCGCGTTCGCGCTCTCCGCACAGCCGGGCGGCGTACGCGGCCTCGGCGAGCAGGTCGAGATAGCGCAGCGGCGTGGTCTCGGGGTCGCAGCCGCACGGAGGGTACGCCTCGGCGTAGTCCATCGGGCGCAGGGAGCCGCGCACCTCGGCGGGGACCTCGTCCCAGAGTTCCATGGCCCGTTCGAGGAGCCGCAGTTGTTCGGCGTACGCGTAGCGCTTGCGGGCCTCGACGGAGGCGCGGAGCACGGCCGGCAGCGCCCGGGAGGGGTCGTGGGCGTGGTACCAGTAGCTGGCGGACCTGGTGGCGCGTTCGTCGGCGCGGACGAGGGAGGGGTCGGTCTCCAGGGCCTCGGCGTAGCGCCGGTTGAGCCGGGAGCGTTCGCCGGGCAGCAGGTCGTCGCTGACGGCCTCGCGGACCAGGGAGTGGCGGAACCGGTAGCCGTCGCCGTCCGGGACGGGCTGCAGGATGTTGGCGCCGACGGCGGCGCGCAGCGCCTCGATGAGGTCGTCCTCGGAGAGCCGGGCGACGGCGGCGAGCAGCGCGTATTCGACGGTGGAGCCGCCTTCGGCGACGATCCTGGCGACCCGCTGGGCGTCCTCGGGGAGCGTCTCGACCCGCACGAGCAGCAGATCGCGCAGGGAGTCGGTGAGGGCGCCGGGGGCGCAGCCGGACTCGTGGGAGACGACGAGTTCCTCGACGAAGAAGGCGTTGCCGTCGGAGCGGTCGAAGACCTCGTCGACGAGGGCGGCGTCGGGTTCGGCGGCGAGGATGCCGGTGAGCTGGCGGCGCACCTCGGCGCGGGTGAACCGGGCGAGTTCGATGCGCCGGATGGTCCGCAGCCGGTCGAGTTCGGCCAGGAGGGGGCGCAGCGGGTGGCGGCGGTGGATGTCGTCGGCGCGGTAGGTGGCGACGACCACGATCCGGCCGCGGCGCAGGGTGCGGAAGAGGTAGGCGAGGAGGTGCCGGGTCGACGCGTCGGCCCAGTGCAGGTCCTCCAGGACGAGCACGATCGTACGGTCGGCGGCCAGCCGTTCCAGGAGTCGTACGGTCAGTTCGAAGAGGCGGGCGGTGGAGTCCTCGTTGGAGGGCTCGTGGCTGCCGACGTCGCCGAGTTCGGGGAGGAGGCGGGCGAGTTCGCCCTCCTGCCCGGCGGCCGCGGCCGCCAGTTCGTCGGGGAGCCGGCGGCTCAGCGCGCGCAGGGCGGTGGAGAAGGGGGGGGGGGGGGGGCGCGCCCCCCCCCCCCCGCCGCCCCCCCCCCCCCCCCCCCCCGCCCCGCCCGCGCCCGGGGGGCGGCGCCACCCGCGCCACCCGGCGCGCGCGGGCGCGCCCGGCGCCGGGCCGGGGCCGAGTACAACACCGCCCCGCACGGCGAGTACGGCGCCGGGGTCGCAGGCCGCGTCGACGAACTCCTCGATGAGCCGCGTCTTGCCCACGCCGGCCTCGCCGCCGATGAGCAGGGCCTGGGGCTCTCCCTCATCGGCGCGGACGAGCGCGTCGGTGAGGGCGGTGAGTTCGCCGGCCCGGCCGACGAACACGGGGCTGACTGACCTGGTCTCCACGGCGCCGAGCATCGCACAGACGTCCGGGGTCGTGCTCATACGGGGGTCACGCGGCCCGGACGAAGCGGCCTCGCTCGGCTCCCACCCGCCCTTCGGAGTCATGGTCCCCGGACCGGGCGGCCGCCTTCGCGGCCCGCCGCGCCTTGACGGCCTGGCGGGCCAGGCGCTCTGCGGCGGCCTCACGAACGCGCTCGTCGTGGTCCATGCGGTGCAGTTCGTACGCGAACATTCGATGCTCCCTGGTGTCGGTATCGCTCCTTGCGATGCCTCTACTCTCGTTTCCCAGGGGGTGTCGCCACATCGGGCGAGTGCCGCATGTTCGGCGTACGGGGGGCCTTAGGAGGGGGCCCAGGGGGTACTTAGGGCGCCGCCGGGAGACTCAGGAACAGGTCGAAGTACATGCCCGCGGACAGGAACAGTCCGATTCCGCCCAGTACGGCGCCGGCGACGGCGACGGCCCGGACCCAGACGGGGCGCTGCGGGCGGGTGAGGACGACCACGGCGGTGATCAGGGCGAGGAGCGAGAAGAGGCCGTTGACGAGTGCGGTGGTGTGCCAGGCGTCGCCGTAGATCTCGGAGATCTGCTGGGCGGCCGTGCCGCCCTGGGCCTTGATCTGGCCGATGAGCGTCTCGCGCTCGCTGCCGACCTTCCCGACCCAGGTGCCGCTCAGCGCGGCGAGCCCGAGGGCGGCGGAGACGACGGCCGCGGCGCCCGCGCCGACGCCGGAGGAGACCGCGGGTTCCTCGTCGGCCGTCTCCGGCTCGTCGAGGTCGTCGAGCTCGTCGAGGTCTCGCTGCTCGTCCGGCTCGTCGACGGCGGCGAGGGCATCGCCGGTGTCGACGGCCTCCGTGGTCTTCACGGCCTCCGCGGTCTTCTCGGCTTCCGTGTTCTCGTCAGTCTTGGCAGTCATGCACCGCACGCTAGGTGCCGCGTATGAGAAGGGCCTTAAGAAGCCCGTCCGGCCCCGAGCGACTTCCACTCCGGCGCGAGCACCGACCAGACCTCCATGTCGAGGCGCTGCCCCCGGTAGGGGTAGCTCTCCCGGAGCACGCCGTCCTTCGTCATGCCGAGCCGTCGGGCCACCGCGATGCTGGCCTCGTTCTTCGAGGAGACCAGCCACTCGACGCGGTGGATGGAGCGCTCCACGATCGCCCAGTCGATGATGGTGCGCGCGGCCCGGGTGACCAGGCCCTTGCCGACCGCCGACGGCTCCAGCCAGCAGCCGGCCTCGGCCGTTCCGAGGGTCACGTCCATGGTGCGGAAGAGCACGCCGCCCACGAGGGTGCCCCCGGTCCAGATGCCGTAGATCCGGCCGGCGTCGTTCGCGGCCTTCTCGGCGTACGCCTTGAGGAAGGAGCGGGCCGAGTCGAGGTCCGCCACGAAGTCGGGGAGCGCGATGTGCTGCCCGACGTACTCCCGCCCGCGGTTCATGTGGGTGAGGAACTCCTCGGCGTGCGAGGGCTCCAGCGTCCTCAGCTCGGCACCGTCGTCACCCAGCGATATCGCGAACATCCTCGTTGTCCTCCGCGTTCGAAACCGTCACACGCTGCATGGGGATCTTCGCACGGGTGTCGTCCCGTTCGGCGTCCCGGGCGTCGGCGGCGGCGCGGGACTCGGCGGGTTCGATGCTGATCCGGGGCAGTCGGCGGTCGAGCCAGCGCGGCAGCCACCAGTTCGCGCCGCCGAGCATGTGCATGAGCGCCGGGACGAGCAGCGTCCGCAGGACGAAGGCGTCGAGGGCGACGGCGGCGGCGAGCGCGATGCCGAACATCGCGATGACCCTGTCGCCGCTCAGGACGAAGGCGAGGAAGACGGAGATCATGATGACCGCCGCGGAGTTGATCACCCGGCTGGTCTCGGCGAGCCCGACCCGGACCGCCCGCCGGTTGTCGCCGGTCTCCAGCCACTCCTCGTACATCCGGCTGACCAGGAAGACCTGGTAGTCCATGGAGAGCCCGAAGAGCACCGAGACCATGATCACCGGCAGGAAGGGTTCGATCGGGCCGGCGCTGCCGAGACCGAGCAGCTCACTCCCCCACCCCCACTGGAAGATCGCGACGACGATCCCGAAGGAGGAGGCGACGGCGGCCACGTTCATGGCCGCGGCCTTGAGCGGGATGCCGATCGACCGGAAGGCGAGCAGGAGCAGCAGACAGCCGAGCGCGATGACGACGCCCACGAAGAGCGGCAGCTTGCCGACGATGATCTCGGCGAAGTCGTCGTACGAGGCGGTGACGCCGCCGACGTGCACGTCCAGCGAGGTGCCCTGCTCGGCCGAGGGCAGCACGTCCGTGCGCAGCCGGTCGACGAGTTCGCTCGTCGCCTTCGACTGCGGCGAGGAGTCCGGTACGACGGTCAGGACGGCCGTGTCCCCCGCGCTGTTGTACGTGATGGGCGAGACGGACTCGACGCCTCGGGTGTTCGCCAGCTCGCCCGGCAGTTCCCCGAGCGCGACCCGGTCGTCGGCGCCGTCGAGCTGGGCGACGAGGGTGAGCGGCCCGTTGACTCCGGGCCCGAAACCGTCGGCCAGCAGGTCGTATGCCTGCCGCGTCGTCGCCGTGGCCGGACCGTTGCCCTGGTCGGAGGTGCCGAGGTGGAGCGAGAGGGTCGGCAGGGCGAGGACCAGCATGACGACGGCGGCGACCGCGCCGAGCAGCTTGGGGTGGCGCTCGACGAAGGCGGACCAGCGGGCGGCGAAGCCGGTCGGCAGCTCGGGCTGCGGGCCGTGCTCGGCGAGCTGCCGCCGTTCGCGGCGGCTGAGCGCGCGCATCCCGATGAGGGAGAGCAGCGCGGGCAGCAGGGTGACGGAGGCGGCGACGGTGAGGACCACGGTCAGCGAGGCGGCGATGGCGACGCCGTTGAGGAAGCTGAGCCTGAGGATCAGCATGCCGAGCAGTGCGATGCAGACGGTCGCGCCCGCGAAGACGACGGCGCGGCCGGTGGTCGCGACGGCGATCTGCGCGGATTCGGCGACCGAGAGCCCCCGTTTGAGGCCCTTTCGGTGCCGGGTGACGATGAACAGGGCGTAGTCGATGCCGACGCCGAGGCCGATGAGCAGGCCCAGCATGGGCGCGAAGTCGGCGACCGTCATGACGTGGCCGAGCAGCGCGATCCCGGAGTACGCGATGCCGACGCTGACGAGGGCGGTGGCGATGGGGAGCGCGGAGGCGGCGAGCGAGCCGAAGGCGAGGAAGAGGACGACGGCCGCGACGACCACTCCGACGGCCTCGGCGGTATGCCCGCCGGGGGCCTCGGTGAGGGCGATGGCGCTGCCGCCGAGTTCGACCTGGACGCCGTCGCCGGCGGCCGCGCGGGCCGTGTCGACGAGCGCCTGGGCCTGGGCCTTCGGGATGTCGTCGGCCTGCTCGTGGAAGACGACGGCGGCGTAGGCGGTGTGCCCGTCCTCGCTGATCTGCGCCTCGGCGGCCGGGGTGTCTCCGTACGGGGAGGTCACCGACGCGATGCCGGGCAGTTCGGCCACCTCGTCGAGCATCTCGGTCATGCGCTGCTCGATGCCGGTGGCGCGGACACTGCTCGTGTCGGTGTGCCAGACGATGGTGTCGCTGTCGCCGCCCGCCCCGGGGAAGCCCTCGTCGAGGAGCGTGGTGGCACGGCCGGACTCGGTGCCCGGCACCTCGTAGTCGTTGGAGTACGCGTTGCCCGCTACCGCTGCGCCGGCGACCGCCCCGCCGAGGGCGATGAGCCAGAGCAGTACGACGACGAGGCGGTGCTTGATGCACCACCGTGCGATGGCTGCCAAAGGACGTGCTCCCTGGTGGGTGGTTCGTGGATCTTTACCGGGGAACAGCCCGCAAAGAACGCATGACCTACGTCAGGCCACTGTTGCAGCCTTAAGAGATCCTTTGTCCCTTTCGTGTCGTTACTCACAGCGCTACGCGGAAGCTCAGGCCTTTGGTCCCAAGCTTCCGCGCGAACAGAGCATTGAGGTGGTTCTCAACCGGAGACGCTCGGCCGCCCGTTCTCGATGTGACCCATGAGCCGTCGGCGGAAGCCGCCGGGTGCGGTCACCTCGAGGTCGTACCAGCCGTGCGCGTCGGCCGCGGAGTGCACGAGGGTACGGCTCCTGCCGGGCTTGACGGTGACGGTACGGGTCCAGTCACGGAGGTCGTCCCGGTCGACGTAACCGAGCGGGCGGACGGTGAAGGAGACCGGGGCCGAGCCCGTGTTCCGTACGGTGAGATGCAGGTCACGGTCATGATGGTCGATGTACGAGGCGACCTCGGCACCGCCCGCCGCCGGGCCCTCGAACTCGCGGCGGAAGCCGTTCGGACCGGTGATCGTGAACCGGTAATGATCACGCGTAAGGGGTACCGCCCATTGCGCCGTGCCCCTTACGTCCTGGTGCTGGGGGACGGTGAACTCGCCGGCGTACGGATAGAGCGCGAAGTGGACGCTCGCCTTCCCGCTGTTCCGCAGGGCGACGGAGATCTCCTTCTCCCCCACCTTCGCGGCGGCGTCCGGCTGGTACGGCAGCGGGCGGGCGGGGCGGGTGCCCGGCTCCTGGACCGGCATCCGCTGGACCGCCGGGGGCTGCGGCCGCCAGCGGCCGGAGAACGGCGGGATCGGGCCGGGCTGCTCGACCTCGGGCTGCCGGTGACCGCGGCGGAAGTCGAAGGCGGAGGTCAGGTCGCCGGTGACGGCGCGGCGCCACGGGGTGATGTTGGGTTCCTGGATGCCGGTGAGCTTCTCCAGGAAGCGGACCACGGAGGTGTGGTCGAAGGTCTCGGAGCAGACGTAGCCGCCGACCGACCAGGGGGAGACGACGAGCAGCGGGACGCGGATGCCGAGACCGGTGGGCAGACCCTTGTACCGCTCGTCGGTGTTGTCCGCCGGCGGGACGGGCGGCGGCACGTGGTCGAAGAAGCCGTCGTTCTCGTCGTAATTGATCAGCACGACGGTGTGGCCCCACACGTCGGGGTGCGAGCCGAGGGCGTCGAGCACCTTGTAGACGAGCGAGGCGGAGGCGATCGGCGAGGAGGAGCCGGGGTGCTCGGAGTCGATCGCGGAGGGGACGAGGTACGAGACCTCCGGCAGCGTCCCGGCGGCCACGTCGGCGCGGAAGGCGTCGGCCAGCTTGCCGGTCTCGACGCGGCGCAGTCCGCGCTCGAAGAGCGAGCGCTCGGCGGCGGTGAGCGTGGCGACGCCGTCCTCGAGGGCGGCGAGGAGACGGGTCCGCTCGGCGGTGTCGTCGGTGTCGCGGACGGCGGCGTAGAAGGACTCCATGAAGGTGTGCCCGCCGGTGGTGGCGAGCGCCTTGCGGGCGATCTTCTTGAAGCTGGTGAAGAACTCGATGTTGTTGTCAGTGAAGTTCTCCCACTCCGTGTACGTCTTCCAGCTCCGCCCGGCCGCTTCGAGGCGCTCGGCGTAGGTGGGCCAGGAGTAGCCGGGGTGGGAGCCCTCGGCGTACGCGGCGTTGGTGACGGCACGGCTGCCGTCGGCCTCGAAGCCGGTCCAGCCGGACCACAGGTGGTTCCGGTTGGGGCTCGTCGAGGTGTGGATGGAGGAGTGGTAGGCGTCGCAGATGGTGAAGGTGTCGGCGAGCTCGTAGTGCAGCGGGATGTCCTGGCGGTCGTAGTACGCCATGGTCGCCGCGGTCTTGGCGGAGACCCAGCCGTCCATCCAGCCGTCGTGCCAGGCCTTGGCGCCGCCGCTCCAGGAGTGGTCGAGGTCGCCGATGTACTGGAGATCCTTCTTCTGGGTCTCCGCAGCGCTGCGGATCGGGAACGGCAGCACGGTCCGGCCGAGGGCGGCGGGCTGCTCGAAGACCGGCTTGCCGGAGGGGAGTTCGACGGCGTTGCGGTCACCGAACCCGCGGACGCCGCGGAGGGTGCCGAAGTAGTGATCGAAGGATCGATTCTCCTGCATGAGGATCACGACGTGCTTCACCGCCGACATCCCGCCGGCCGGGGGCCCCGCGGCGATGGCCTCCTGCAGCGACGGCGGAAGCAACGACCCAGCTGCGGCGACACCGAGGGCGCCGCCGCCCAGGGCGAGGAGCCTTCTGCGAGACATCTCGGGTGACACGAACGACCTCCAGACGACGGCCAATGGTTCGCCTTCGAGCCATTGGGTGGTACGCGGGGGACGCTAGTGAGACCGAATGACGGTGAGAAGACCCGGCGACGGCGGGGTGGTGAACGTCCATCAGGCCGTCAAGGAAGTCCAAGCGAGTTTCGGCCATGGAGGGGTGAGCGCGCGGCGCCGTCCCTACTTGACGTGCACGATCTGGATCAGATTGCCGCAGGTGTCGTCCAGGACCGCCGTGGTGGACGGACCCATCTCCAGCGGGTCCTGGGTGAACTGGACCCCGAGCCCGCGCAGCCGGTCGAACTCCGCCTGTACGTCGTCCACGGCGAAGGAGACCGCCGGGATGCCGTCCTTCGCCAGCCCCGTCTTGTACGCCTGCACCACGGGATGACGGGAGGGCTCGAGCAGCAGCTCCGTCCCCTCGGGGTCTTCCGGCGACACCATGGTCAGCCACCGGTCCGTGCCCAACGGGACGTCGTACTTCTTCACGAAGCCCAGCACGTCCGTGTAGAAGCGCTCGGCCTTCTCCTGGTCGTCGACGAAGACGCTGGTGATGTGGATCCTCATGGGGTGCTCTCCGGTCTTTCCGGCCTGAGCCACCGGCTCGCGATGCGCTCAAGGGGTTCGGTGTTCAGATCGTGGAACTTGTAGCGGCCCTGCCGTCGTGAGACGACCAGACCCGCGGATTCCAGTACGGCGAGATGCTGGCTGATCGCCTGGCGGGACAGCCCCAGACCATGCTTGGTGACCAGCCGCGCGCATATCTCGAACAGGGTCTGACCGTCCCGTTCCACCAGCTCATCGAGGATGCGCCGACGGGTGGGATCGGCCAGTGCCTTGAAGACATCCTCCGTCATGCCCCCCACCATAGGCAAGTAACCACTTGCCTATCAACCGCGAGCCCCGCACGACAAGAACGGCCCGCCCCGGAATCCTCCGGTGCGGGCCGCCCTCGTACGCCTACCTGCGAGCCAGGTCGATCAGCCCTCGCTGACGCCCAGCTTCTCCAGGATCAGGTCCTTCACGCGCGCCGCGTCCGCCTGACCGCGGGTGGCCTTCATGACCGCGCCCACCAGCGCGCCGACCGCCGCGACCTTGCCGCCGCGGATCTTGTCGGCGATGGCCGCGTTGGACGCGATGGCCTCGTCGACCGCCGTGCCGAGCGCGCCCTCGTCGGAGACGACCTTCAGGCCGCGCTTCTCGACGACCTCGTCCGGGCCGCCCTCGCCCGCCAGCACGCCCTCGATGACCTGGCGGGCCAGCTTGTCGGTGAGGTCGCCGGAGGCCACCAGCTCGGTCACCCGGGCGACCTGCGCCGGAGTGATCGGCAGCTCGTCCAGGGCCGTGCCCGACTCGTTGGCGGAGCGGGCCAGTTCGCCCATCCACCACTTGCGGGCCTGGTCCGCCGGCGCACCGGCGTCCGTGGTCGCGACGATGAGGTCGACCGCGCCCGCGTTGAGGATCGACTGCATGTCGTGCTCCGACACGCCCCACTCCTCACGGAGCCGGTTGCGGCGCACGCGCGGCAGCTCGGGCAGCCCGGCGCGCAGCTCCTCGACCCACTCACGGGCCGGGGCGACGGGGACGAGGTCGGGCTCCGGGAAGTACCGGTAGTCCTCGGCGTTGTCCTTGATCCGGCCGGACGTGGTGGAGCCGTCGTCCTCGTGGAAGTGACGGGTCTCCTGCACGATCGTGCCGCCCGACTGGAGGACGGCCGCGTGGCGCTGGATCTCGAAGCGCGCCGCCCGCTCCACCGAACGGAGCGAGTTGACGTTCTTCGTCTCCGAGCGGGTGCCGAAGACCTTGGTGCCGTGCGGGCGCAGCGACAGGTTCACGTCGCAGCGCATCTGGCCCTTGTCCATCCGCGCCTCGGAGACGTCCAGCGCGCGGATCAGCTCGCGCAGCTCGGCGACGTACGCCTTGGCGACCTCGGGAGCACGCTCGCCCGCGCCCTCGATCGGCTTGGTGACGATCTCGATGAGCGGGATGCCGGCCCGGTTGTAGTCGAGCAGGGAGTGGGAAGCGCCGTGGATTCGGCCGGTGGCGCCGCCGACGTGCAGCGACTTGCCGGTGTCCTCCTCCATGTGGGCGCGCTCGATCTCCACGCGGAAGATCTCCCCGTCCTCCAGCTGGACGTCCAGATAGCCGTTGAAGGCGATCGGCTCGTCGTACTGCGAGGTCTGGAAGTTCTTCGGCATGTCCGGATAGAAGTAGTTCTTCCGGGCGAAGCGGCACCACTCGGCGATCTCGCAGTTCAGCGCGAGACCGATCTTGACGGCCGACTCGACGCCGATCGCGTTGACGACCGGGAGCGAGCCGGGCAGACCGAGACACGTGGGGCAGGTCTGCGAGTTGGGCTCGGCGCCCAGCTCGGTCGAGCAGCCGCAGAACATCTTGGTCTTCGTACCGAGTTCGACATGGACCTCCAGGCCCATGACGGGGTCGTACGCAGCGAGTGCCGCGTCGTACGACAGCAGTTCAGTGACGGTCACAGTGAGACTTTCCCTCTCAGCCCAGCAGGACGTCGTCGTCGCCCAGGCGCTTCAGCTCCCGGTAGAGGATCGCCAGGCCGGTAACGATGGCGGCGGCGGACACGGCGGAGTCGATCAGCCGCAGCATGTCGTTGTCGTTGCGGGCCATCTTGGCCTGCTTCGCGACGCTGATGGCACCGAACGCGGTGGTCGCCAGCGAGACGTAGACGCCGGTCTTCGACTTCTTGAAGTTCTTGGCCTTCTTTGCCATGGCACTCACAGCGACGGAGCCTCCTCGAGCAGCGGGTGACCCCACTTTTCCACGAAGGCGGCCTCGACGGCGGCGCCGACCTTGTACAGCCGGTCGTCCTTCATGGCGGGGGCGATGATCTGCAGCCCGACCGGCAGACCGTCCTCCGGCGCGAGGCCGCAGGGCAGCGACATGGCGGCGTTGCCGGCCAGGTTGGTCGGGATCGTGCACAGGTCCGCGAGGTACATCGCCATCGGGTCGTCGGCGCGCTCGCCGATCGGGAAGGCGGTGGTGGGGGTCGTCGGGGAGACGATCACGTCCACCTGCTCGAAGGCCTGCTCGAACTCGCGGGTGATGAGGGTGCGGACCTTCTGCGCCGAGCCGTAGTACGCGTCGTAGTAGCCGGAGCTCAGCGCGTACGTACCGAGGATGATGCGGCGCTTGACCTCGTCGCCGAAGCCGGCCTCACGGGTGAGGGCGGTGACGTCCTCGGCCGACCGGGTGCCGTCGTCGCCGACCCGCAGGCCGTAGCGCATGGCGTCGAATCGGGCCAGGTTGGAGGAGCACTCCGACGGCGCGATCAGGTAGTACGCCGAAAGGGCGAGGTCGAAGGTCGGGCAGTCCAGCTCGACGATCTCGGCGCCCAGCGACTTCAGCAGCTCGACCGACTCGTCGAAGCGCTGGACGACACCGGCCTGGTAGCCCTCGCCGCGGAACTGCTTGACGACACCGACGCGCATTCCGGCGACGGAGCCGTTGCGGGCGGCCTCGACGACCGGCGGGACCGGGGCGTCGATGGAGGTCGAGTCCAGCGGGTCGTGCCCGGCGATGGCCTCGTGCAGCAGCGCCGCGTCCAGGACCGTACGGGCGCAGGGGCCGCCCTGGTCGAGGGAGGAGGAGAAGGCCACCATGCCGAAGCGGGAGACGCCGCCGTAGGTCGGCTTGACGCCGACGGTGCCGGTGACGGCGGCGGGCTGGCGGATCGAGCCGCCGGTGTCCGTGCCGATGGCCAGCGGGGCCTCGTACGCGGCGAGGGCGGCGGAGGAGCCACCGCCGGAGCCGCCGGGGATCCGGGTCAGGTCCCAGGGGTTGCCGGTGGGGCCGTAGGCGCTGTTCTCGGTGGAGGACCCCATGGCGAACTCGTCCATGTTGGTCTTGCCGAGGATGACGACGTCGGCGGCCTTGAGGTTCTTCACCAGGGTCGCGTCGTACGGCGGGATCCAGCCTTCGAGGATCTTCGAACCGACGGTCGTCGGCATGCCGGACGTGGTGAAGATGTCCTTGAGCGCCAGCGGGACGCCGGCCAGCGGGCCGAGCTTCTCGCCCTTGGCGCGCTTCTCGTCCACGGCGCGGGCCTGGGCGAGGGCGCCCTCGCGGTCGACGTGCAGGAAGGCGTGGACCTTCTCGTCGACGGCCTCGATGCGGGCGAGGTGGGCCTCGGTCACCTCGACCGCGGTGAGCTCGCCCGCGGCGATCTTCCCGGCGATCTCGGCGGCCGTGAGCTTGATGATGGTGCTGTCCGTCATGTGATTAGTCCTCCCCCAGGATCTGCGGCACCTTGAAACGCTGCTGCTCCTGGGCCGGGGCGCCGGAGAGCGCCTGCTCGGGGGTGAGCGACGGACGGACCTCGTCCGCGCGCATGACGTTCGTCAGCGGCAGCGGGTGGGAGGTCGGCGGAACGTCTTGGTCGGCGACCTCGGAGACGCGGGCGACCGCGCCGATGATGTCGTCGAGCTGACCGGCGAAGTGATCGAGCTCTTCGCCCTTCAGCTCCAGACGCGCCAGCCGTGCGAGGTGGGCGACCTCCTCGCGCGTGATGCCAGGCATGCGATCCTCACGGGGTGAGTTTGATGGTGTTGGGCCCAATCCTATGGGGCCCGCACCTCTACCCGTGAAACGGTTTGCCCCGGCTGCCCCGGGGGCGCGCCCCCGGGCGGTCGGACCGCTACTGCACCACGTGTCCGGAAGGCTGGTCGACGGCCGGGAGTGCGGCCTCTTCCGAGGGGCGGCGCCAGCCGTGCTCGCCGCGGGCCCGGAGCCAGGCCGTGGTCTCGCCGGGCGGCATCGCGGCGGCGACCAGCCAGCCCTGGACGGCGTCGCAGCCCAGGTCCCGCAGGCGCTCCCAGGTCTCGTCGTCCTCGACGCCCTCGGCGACGACGAGGAGGCCGAGCGAGTGGGCGAGGTCGAGGGTGCAGCGGACGATCTCGGCGTCCTCGGCGTCGACCGCGAGCCGGGCGACGAAGGAACGGTCGATCTTCAGCTCGCTCACCGGGAGCCGCCGCAGGTGGACGAGGGAGGAGTAGCCGGTGCCGAAGTCGTCGAGGGACATCTTCACGCCGTGGCCGGTCAGACCGGCCATGGTGTCCGCGGCCCGCTGCGGGTCCTCCAGGAGCACGTGCTCCGTTATCTCCAGCTGCAGCGCGCCGGCCGGGACCCCGTGGCGGGCCAGGCGGGCGGCGACGGCGCCGGCGAAGCCGGGGGTGTGGACGTCGCGGGGGGACACGTTGACGGCGACAGGAACGTTCAACCCCTGGGCTCGCCACCGGGCGACCTGCGCGAGCGCGGTCTCGAGGACGTACTCGGTGAGGTGGGGCATCAGGCCCGAGGACTCGGCGATCGCGATGAACTCGTCCGGGGGGACCCGGCCGCGCTCGGGGTGCACCCAGCGCACCAGGGCCTCCAGGCCGGCGACCTGTCCGTCGAAGCGGACCTTGGGCTGGTAGTGGAGCTCGACCTCGCCGGCGTCCAGGGCGCGGCGCAGGTCGCCGAGGAGTCCGAGCCGGTCGGGGGTGTTGGAGTCGCGCTTCGACTCGTACACCTCCACGCCCGTACGGTCCCGCTTGGCCTGGTACATCGCCACGTCGGCCCGGCGCAGCAGCCCCTCGGCGTCGAGGGCGTGGTCGGGGAAGACGGCGACGCCGGCGCTGGCCTCCAGGACGAGGGTGAGCCCGTCCAGGTCGAGCGGCGAGGAGAGTTCGGCGACGAGGTGGCGGGCGACGCGCTGGGCGCTGGTGGTGGAGTCGGCCGTGGGGAGCAGGACGGCGAACTCGTCGCCGCCGAGCCGCGCGGCCTCCGCTCCGCGCGG
The DNA here is from genome assembly GCF_042735655.1 of Streptomyces sp. NPDC059567. Lineage (NCBI taxonomy): Bacteria > Bacillati > Actinomycetota > Actinomycetes > Kitasatosporales > Streptomycetaceae > Streptomyces > Streptomyces sp. NPDC059567. Next base: position 42,715 of record NZ_JBHWBS010000033.1, read on the forward strand.
CAGGGCGAGCTTGAGCCGCTCGGCGATCTGGAGCAGCAGCCGGTCTCCGGCGAGATGGCCCAGGGTGTCGTTGACCGATCGGAAACGGTCGAGGTCGATCAGGACGAGGGCGGAGCGCGCGCCCTCCCCTTCGGCCTCTTCGAGGGCGGACCAGGCCCGCTCCAGGAGCCACTGGCGGTTCGGCAGTCCGGTGAGCGGGTCGCGCAGCTGCTCCTCGGCGCGGGCGCGGGCTATCCAGAGGGTGGAGTCGAGGGCGATGAGCGGGACGGCGAAGAGCGGCAGCAGTACCGGCTGGGAGACCGCGACGACGCAGATCAGCGGGGCGATGCCGAGCAGCGCGACCGCGACGAGTCCCTGCCGGAGCAGGGCCGTGCGGGCGACGGTCGGGAGGCCTCCGCCCTGGGGCGAGAGGGCGTACCACAGGAGCAGCCGGGTCACCGCGAGGTAGGCGGCGGCTGCGAGCGTGACTTCCGGTACGTCGGCGATCCCCCAGTCGAGGGGCTGCCAGGGCCTCTCCACGGTCGGTACGTCCCCGAACGCGGCGAGGACCAGGGCGGCGGCGCCGATGCCGAGGACGTCCACGGCGCCGTGCAGGAGTCCCTGGCGCCAGCGGTGGCGGCGGGCCGCGCCGACGAGGACGACGACGGCCATGGAGACGAGGCCGGCGGGCACCCAGCCGTAGAGCAGCAGGACCGCGAGGGTGAGGGCGGCGCCCGAGCCGGTGCCGCCCCACCAGCGGTCGCGGCCGAGGGCGACCAGGTGTCCGACGATGAGCCCGGTGAGGATGGCGAGGGACCAGCCCGCGGCGCCGCCGGGGAAGAGTCCGTGGCCGGTGCTCAGGGCCCGGTAGAACCCGGTGGCGAGCACGACGGCGGCGATGCCCACGACGGCTCCGGGCAGCCCGGAGGTGATACCCATGAAGGTCTCACGGCCACGCGGCCGTGAGACCGGGGCGGCACTCTCGGTCGGTTTCATTCCGTCCCTCTCACAGCCGGCGGTGCCGTCGCAACGCGATGGGCCGTTGTCATGCCTCCACGACCGGCAGAGCCCTCACACGGCCGTGCACGGCAGACGCACGGTCTCAACACTAGGCCGCGGAGGGCTCCGACGGGCAGCGCTCTCCATGTCTTGCCCGAATGCGACCCGGCCACCCGTAACGATCTGGTATGCGCCGAACGGGTGACGTTCCCGGCTGCCCCTTGCCTCTCTCCCGTCTAACCCTCTACCGGGACCGCCGCCTCCCGAGCGGCCTCGGGACCCTCTGCGAGCAGCACCGCGAAGCCGTCCTCGTCCAGAACCGGAACCTTGAGCTGCATCGCCTTGTCGTACTTCGAACCAGGGTTGTCACCGACGACCACGAAGTCGGTCTTCTTCGAAACGGAACCGGTCACCTTCGCCCCGAGCTTCTGGAGCGACTCTTTTGCGCCATCCCTGGTGAAGTTCTGCAGGGTGCCGGTCACGACGACGGTCAGTCCCTCCAGCGGACGCGGTCCCTGCTCCTCGCCGGCGCCCTCGTCCTCGAACGTGACCCCGGCGGCCCGCCACTTGCGCACGATCTCCCGGTGCCACTCCTCGGAGAACCAGTCCTTCACCGCGGCCGCGATGATCCCGCCGACCCCGTCGACGGCCGCCAGCTCCTCCTCGGTCGCCTGCTCGATCCGCTCCAGGGAGCGGAACTCGCGGGCCAGCGCCTGGGCCGCGACCGGCCCCACATGACGGATCGACAGGCCGTTGATGAACCGGGCCAGCGGACGCGCCTTGGCCGCCTCGATGTTCGCCAGCATCGCGAGCGCGTTCTTCTTCGGCTCGCCCTTCTGGTTGGCGAAGACCGTGACGACCTTCTCCTCGCCGGTCTTCGGGTCCCGCTTGGGCAGCCCGCTGTCCGGGTCGAGGACGTGCGCCTTGATGGGGAGGAGCTGCTCGATGGTGAGGTCGAAGAGGTCGCCCTCGTCGACGAGCGGGGGCTCGGCCGGCTCCAGCGGGCGGGTCAGCGCGGCCGCGGCGACCCCGCCGAAGTTCTCGATGTCCAGGCACTCACGCCCGGCCAGATAGAAGAGACGTTCACGCAACTGGGCCGGGCAGCTCTGCGCGTTGGGGCAGCGCAGATCGATGTCGCCCTCCTTCATGGCCCGCAGCGGAGTCCCGCATGCGGGGCACTCGGCCGGCATCACGAACTCCCGCTCGGTGCCGTCCCGCAGGTCGGCGACCGGGCCGAGGATCTCCGGAATGACGTCACCGGCCTTGCGCAGCACGACCGTGTCGCCGATCAGCACGCCCTTGGCCTTCACCACCTCCTGGTTGTGGAGGGTGGCGAACTCGACCTCCGAGCCCGCGACCTTGACCGGCTCGACCTGGGCGTACGGAGTGACCCGGCCCGTCCGGCCGACGCCGACCTTGATGTCGACGAGCTTGGTGTTGACCTCCTCCGGCGCGTACTTCCAGGCGATGGCCCAGCGCGGGGCGCGCGCGGTGGAGCCGAGCCGGCCCTGGAGCGGGATCTCGTCCAGCTTGACGACGACCCCGTCGATCTCGTGCTCGACGGAGTGCCGGTTCTCCCCGAAGTACGCGATGAACTCCCGTACCGCGTCGAGCGAACCGACGACCCGGTTGTGCTGGGCCGTCGGCAGGCCCCATTCGCGCAGCAGGTCGTAGGCCTGGCTGAGGCGGTCGATGCCGAAGCCCTCGCGGGCGCCGATGCCGTGGACCACCATGCGCAGCGGGAGCGTGGCCGTGACCTTCGGGTCCTTCTGCCGCAGCGAACCGGAGGCGGAGTTGCGCGGGTTCGCGTACGGCTGCTCGCCGGCCGCCACCCGGCGGGCGTTGAGGTCGGCGAAGGCCTCCATCGGGAAGTAGACCTCTCCCCGGATCTCCACCAGATCCGGGATCCGGTCGCCGGACAGCCGGTCCGGGATGCCGTGGATGGTCCGGGCGTTGGGCGTGATGTCCTCGCCGGTGACACCGGTGCCCCGGGTGGCGGCCCGGGTGAGCCGCCCCTTCTCGTACGTCAGGTTGATCGCGAGGCCGTCGACCTTGAGCTCGCACAGGAAGTGGTACGCGGACGTGCCGACGTCCTTGGCCACCCGCTCCGCCCAGGCGGACAGCTCGGCGTCGTCGAAGGCGTTGTCCAGCGAGTACATGCGCTCGCGGTGGTCGACCTTGGCCAGGCCCGTTTCGTAGTCCCCCGAGACCTTCTGCGTCGGCGAGTCAGGCGTGCGCAGCTCGGGATACTCCTCCTCCAGCGCCTCGAGGGAGCGCAGGAGCCTGTCGAACTCGCCGTCGCTGATGACGGGCTGGTCCTTCACGTAGTACCGGAAGCGGTGCTCCTCGACCTGCTCGGCCAGCTCGGCGTGCTTCTCCCGTGCCTCGGCGGGCAGGGCCCCCTGTTCGACTGCCACCGTTACTCGTCCTCCCGTTGACTCGGACCCCGTCACTCAGGGTTGTCCGCGAGCGATCTCGCCGCCCGGGCGCAGTGGGCGAGCGCCGCCCGGGCATATGCCGGCGAAGCACCCGCGAGCCCGCACGTCGGAGTGATCACGACGGACTCGGCGAGAGTCCCCGGATTCAGCCCCAGCCTGCGCCACAGCGTCCTGACACCCATGACGCTACCGCCCGGGTCCGACAATGGGGCGTCGGTGGAGGACACCACGCCCGCGAAGAGCTTCGTGCCGGACTCCACGGCCTCGCCGATCGGCTCCTCGTCACGTTCGGTGAGCAGCCCGAAGTCGAACGAGACCCCGGCGACGCCGACGCGGCGCAGCAGTCCGAACGGGACGTCGGGTGCGCAGGAGTGCACGACGACCGGGCCGTCGTGGACCGCGACGACCTCGCGCAGGGCGCTCTCGACGACCTGCCGGTCGACGGCGCGGTAGGTGCGGTAGCCGCTGGCGGTACGGACCTGTCCACGCAGGACGGACGTCAGGGACGGCTCGTCGAGCTGGAGGACGAGCCGGGCGCCGGGGACCCGCTTGTGGAGCTCAGCGAGGTGGTCGCGCAGCCCTTCGGCGAGGGAGCCCACGAGGTCCCGGCAGGCACCGGGGTCGCCGAGCGCCGCCTCGCCGCCGCGCCGCTCCAGGGCGGTGGCGAGCGTCCAGGGGCCCACGGCCTGGACCTTGAGCGGACCTTCGTAACCCTGGGTGAACTCCTCCAGGGCGTCGAGGTCCTCGCCGAGCCAGGAGCGGGCGCGCCGGGTGTCCCGGCCCGGCCGGTCGCTGACCCGCCACCCGCTCGGCTCCACGTGCGCGTACATCTCGACGAGCAGCCCGATGGTCCGCCCGATCATGTCGGCGCCGGGCCCGCGGGCCGGAAGCTCGGCCAGGAAGGGGAAGTCCTCGAAGGAGCCCGCGACGGTCTTGGCCGCCTCCCGGGCGTCGCCGCCGGGCATGGAGCCGACGCCGGTGGCGGGCCCCCAGGTGAACGCTGCCTGCTCGCTGCTCTCGCTCACTGTTCCTACCGTCCCGGACGGACTGTCAGGTCGTTGATCTCGGCGTCGCGCGGCAGATCGACGGCCGTGATGATCGTGGTCGCGACGGACTCCGGGTCGATCCACTTCGAGGGGTCGTACTCCTTGCCCTCCTGGGCGTGCACCTTGGCCTGCATCGGGCTGGCGGTCCGTCCCGGGTAGACCGAGGTGACGCGCACGCCGTTGCCGTGCTCCTCGTGGCGCAGGGAGTCGGCGAGCGCCTTCAGGCCGTGCTTGGAGGCGGCGTAGGCGCTCCACTCGGCGTGGGCGGTGAGCCCGGCGCCGGAGTTGACGAACACCACGTGTCCCTGGGAGACCCGCAGCTGGGGCAGGAAGTGCCGGGTCAGCTCGGCGGGGGCGACGAGGTTGACGTTGAGCTGATGGCGCCAGGTCTTCGGGGTGAGGTCGCCGACCGGCCCGAGGTCGACGACGCCGGCGATGTGCAGAAGGGTGTCGACCCGCTCGGGCAGGCTCTGGTGCGAGAACGCCCACGAGAGCCGGTCGGGGTCGGCGAGGTCTCCGACGAGGGTCCTGGCGCCGGGGAACTCGGCGGCGAGCTCCTTGGCCCGGCCGGCATCACGCGCGTGGAGCACGAGTTCGTCCCCGCGCGCGTGCAGCCGACGGGCGACGGCCGCGCCGATGCCGGAACCTGCCCCGGTGATCACATGTGTAGCCATGGGGCCATCGTCCCATCACCGTGCGGCGATGGACTCTTCAAGGTAGGCAAGAGCGGACACGCCGTCCTCCGCGAAGAAGACCAGGTCCGTCAGCGGGAGGGGCAGGAAGCCCTCGTCCTCCATGCGGTGGAACTGGGTCTTCAGGCCGTCGTAGAAGCCGGCCGTGTTCAGCAGCACCACCGGCTTGGTGTGCTTGCCGTGCTTCCTCAGCTCCAGGACCTCGGTGGCCTCGTCCAGAGTGCCGGTGCCGCCGACCATGACCACGATCGCGTCGGACTTGGCCAGAAGCAGCGCCTTCCGCTCGGCGAGGTCCTTGGCGATGATCATCTCGTCGGCGCCCGGCCGGGCCTTGACGGCGAGGAAGTCCACCGAGACGCCGACGAGCCGGCCGCCCGCCTTCTCCACGCCGTCCGCGACGACCTTCATCAGACCGACGTCGGAGCCGCCCCACACCAGCGTGTGGCCGGCCTTTCCGAGGCGTTCCGCGAAGTCGCGGGCGGGGGCGGTGTAGCGCTCGTCGAGGTCGGCGGCTGAGAGGAAGACGCAGATGTTCATGGTCTCCACCGTAGGCGCCGACCTGCGCGTTCCAAGAATTTCCGGGAAATCCCGCCGCGTCGCGATGAGTTCGGGGAGCGGCTCCGGTCCTATCCGGCATGGACGAGGTGAACAGCACGCTGAGCAGGTCCCGGGGACGGATCACGTCGAGGGACGGCACGCGGATCGCGTACGAGCGGCTCGGGGAGGGGCAGCCGGTGATCCTGGTGGGCGGTGCGCTCTGCACCGCCGGGACCGAGGCGCCCTTGGCCGACCTCCTCGCGCCGCGCTTCTCGGTCGTGACCTACGACCGGCGGGGGCGGGGCGGGAGCGGCGACACCGGCCCGTATGCCGTCGAGCGGGAGATCGACGATCTGGCGGCGCTGATCGACGAGGTGGGTGGCCGGGTGATCGTGCACGGCACGTCCTCGGGCGGGGCGCTGGCGTTGGCCGCGGCGGGTGCGGGGCTGCCGATCGACCGCTTGTCGGTCTACGAGCCGCCGTTCTCCGCCGAGGCCGGGGCGCGCCGGACGTACGCCGCGCACCGGCGCCGGCTGACGGGTCTCCTCGACCGGGGGCAGCGGGCGGCGGCCCTCGAGCTGTTCCTCGCCGACGCGATGCCGACGGGGGCGCCGGCCGGGATACGCGGCGGGGCGGAGTGGCCCCGGCTGGAGGCCGTGGCGCACACCCTGGCGTACGACCACGCGGTGCTGGGCGACGGTGCGGTGCCGGTCAAGCGCCTGCGCCGGGTCCACGCGCGCGTGCTGGTGGTCGACGGCGGCGCCAGCCCCGCCTGGATGCGCCGGGCGGCCCACCTCGTCTCGACGGCCCTCCCCCGCGCCCGCCACCGCACCCTGACGGGCCAGACCCACCAGGTGGCACCACACGTCCTGGCGCCGGCCCTGGAGGAGTTCTTCGAGGAGGACTGAGGGAACGGGCCTTCGGGGTCGAACCGATGGACCGCGCGACTAGGGGGTGAAGCCGCCGCTTCGGGCGCAGGCCGCCACACGACGCACGACCGCCGAGCGCCACTTCGGCGTGAAGCCGCCGCCTCGGGTCCGATCGCCGCTCGGCGTCAGACCGTCGCCGCCGCCGTGCTTCGTACCGTCGTCGCGATCGTCGCCGAGCCCACCACGCGCGTGTCGTCGTACAGCACGATCGCCTGGCCGGGGGCCACGCCCCGGACCGGCTCGTCGAAGGTGACCGTCAGCTCGCCGTCCTCCAGGGCCGCCGTCACCGCCGTCTCGCCGCCGTGGGCGCGCAGCTGGGCTGTGTAGCGGCCGGAGCCCTCCGGGGCCGTGCCGCACCAGCGGGGCTTGATCGCCGTGAGGCCGGTGACGTCGAGCGCCTCGACCGGGCCGACCGTGACCGTGTTGTTCACCGGCGAGATGTCCAGGACGTAGCGCGGCTTGCCGTCCGCCGCCGGGTGGCCGATCCGCAGGCCCTTGCGCTGGCCGATGGTGAAGCCGTACGCACCCTCGTGGGTGCCCACCTTCGTACCCGACTCGTCGACGATGTCACCCTCCGCCCGGCCCAGCCGGGAGGCCAGGAAGCCCTGGGTGTCGCCGTCGGCGATGAAGCAGATGTCGTGGCTGTCGGGCTTCTTCGCCACCGCGAGCCCGCGCCGCTCCGCCTCCGCCCGGATCTCGTCCTTCGTGGTGAGGGTGTCGCCCAGCGGGAACATCGCGTGGGCGAGCTGCTTCTCGTCCAGGACACCGAGGACGTACGACTGGTCCTTGGCCATGTCGGAGGCCCGGTGCAGCTCGCGCGAGCCGTCCTCGTTGAGCACGACCGTGGCGTAGTGACCGGTGCAGACCGCGTCGAAGCCCAGCGCGAGCGCCTTGTCGAGCAGCGCCGCGAACTTGATCTTCTCGTTGCAGCGCAGGCACGGGTTGGGGGTGCGGCCCGCCTCGTACTCCGCGACGAAGTCGTCGACGACGTCCTCGCGGAACCGCTCGGCGAGGTCCCAGACGTAGAAGGGGATGCCGATGACGTCGGCCGCACGGCGGGCGTCGCGGGAGTCCTCGATGGTGCAGCAGCCGCGGGCGCCGGTACGGAACGACTGCGGGTTCGCGGAGAGCGCCAGGTGGACGCCGGTGACGTCGTGCCCGGCTTCGGCCGCGCGGGCGGCGGCGACGGCGGAGTCCACTCCGCCGGACATGGCGGCGAGGACACGGAGGGGGCGCTGCGGCGGAGTCTGAGTCATAGCCCTACCAGGGTACGGGGCTCCGGGAACCACGGTCGCGTGAGTAAGCGTTGTCCTGCACATGGGGAGCGAGAAGAAGCGGGGGGTGGGGCGGCGAGCCGTCCTGCTCGGCGGCGGCGCGGCCGTGCTGGGTACGGCGGCGCTGGCCCGCGACGAGCTGGCGCGTGCCTGGTGGCGGCTGCCGGGCAGGGAGAAGGACCGGGTGGAGGGCGAGCTCGACCACAAGGGGGCGGACTGGTCCGCCGCGTCCCGGGCGAACTGGCGGCGGGCCGACCGGCCCGCCGACTACACGATCGACCGGGTGGTGATCCATGTCGTCCAGGGCAGCTACGCGAGCGCGCTGAAGGTCTTCAAGAACCCGGGGCACGGCGCCGCCACGCACTACGTCGTCCGTAAGGACGGGCATGTGGCGCAGATGATCCGCGAGCTCGACGTGGCCTTCCACGCCGGGAACCGGGACATGAACGAGCGGAGCGTCGGGATCGAGCACGAGGGCTTCGTCGACCGGCCGCAGGACTTCACGGCGGCGATGTACGCGTCCTCGGCGCGGCTGACGGCCGGGATATGCGCCCGGTACGGCATCCCCGTCGACCGGGAGCACATCATCGGGCACGTCGAGGTGCCCGGGACCGATCACACGGACCCCGGTCCGCACTGGGACTGGGACCGCTACATGAAGCTCGTACGGGAGGCCTCGAAGAAGGTCACCTGAGGGGACGTCCGACTCGTCAGACCAGGCCGGCGCTACGGGCCCGCTCGACGGCCGGCCCGATCGCGCCGGCGACCGCCGCCACGTCCTCCTTGGTGGAGGTGTGGCCGAGGGTGAAGCGCAGGGTGCCGCGGGCGAGGTCCGGGTCGGTGCCGGTGGCGAGCAGGACGTGGCTGGGCTGGGCGACGCCGGCGGTGCAGGCGGAGCCGGTGGAGCATTCGATGCCCTGGGCGTCGAGGAGCAGGAGCAGGGAGTCGCCCTCGCAGCCAGGGAAGGTGAAGTGGGCGTTGGCGGGGAGCCGGTCGTCCGGGTCGCCGCCGAGGATCGCGTCGGGGACGGCGGCGAGGACGGCGGCGACGAGTTCGTCGCGCAGGGCGCCGATCTCGCGGGCGAACTCCTCGCGCCGTTCGGCGGCGAGCTGTCCGGCGACGGCGAAGGCGGCGATGGCGGGTGCGTCGAGGGTGCCGGAGCGGACATGGCGCTCCTGGCCACCGCCGTGCAGGACGGGCACGGGGCTGTACTCGCGGCCCAGGAGCAGTGCGCCGATGCCGTACGGTCCGCCGATCTTGTGGCCCGAGACGGTCAGGGCGGCGAGGCCGGAGGCGGCGAAGTCGACGGGGATCTGGCCGAAGGCCTGGACGGCGTCGGCGTGCAGCGGAACGTCGAACTCGCGGGCCACGTCGGCGAGTTCGCGGATCGGCATGATCGTGCCGATCTCGTTGTTCGCCCACATGACGGTGGCGAGGGCGACGGATTCGGGCTCGCGCGCGATCGCCTCGCGCAGGTCGTCGGGGTGGACGCGGCCGTACCGGTCGACGGGGAGGTACTCGACGGTGGCGCCCTCGTGGGTGGCGAGCCAGTCCACGGCGTCGAGCACGGCGTGGTGCTCGACGGGGCTCGCGAGGACGCGGGTGCGGGCGGGGTCGGCGTCGCGGCGGGCCCAGTACAGGCCCTTGACGGCAAGGTTGTCGGCCTCGGTGCCGCCGGAGGTGAAGACCACCTCGCTGGGCCGGGCGCCCAGGGCGGCGGCGAGGGTCTCGCGCGCCTCCTCGACGACCCGCCGGGCGCGCCGCCCGGCCGCGTGGAGCGAGGAGGCGTTGCCCGTGACGGCGAGCTGGGCGTTCATCGCCTCGATCGCCTCGGGAAGCATGGGCGTGGTCGCGGCGTGGTCGAGGTAAGCCATGGTGCCTAGATTCTACGAGGGCGCGGCAGGCCTGCTGGCCGGGGGCCCGGGGCGGGCGGGGTGGCCTTGGGGGCGGTGGGGGTGCGGCGGGGAGCGGCCGGGGGCTTGGCGAGGAGCGGCCGGGGGCTTGGCGAGGAGCGGCCGGGGCACAGCGGCGGGCTTGTGGCCGGGCCCTGCGGCGCGACGTGCCCATGGGGCGGGCGGGGTGGTCCACCGCGTCCCGCGCGCGACAACGGGGCGACACCGCCGGCTTTGCGCCCTGGGCGCCGTGGAGGGCGCGGCGCGAGTGGACACCGTTCCGCAGGCGTGACGAAAAGGCGGGACGCGGGATTCCGTCGGGCTCGCCCGAAGAGGCACCTCGGCGCGCGAGCCAAAGTCCCTCACCCGGCATCGCCGTGCACGGCGAGAATCTCCGCTGCCCCCCCCAGGAGGGTTCGGATCTCCGGTGGGGCCAGGACCTCGATGCCGCCGCCCAGGGCCAGGAGGGGGCGGACGTCGCCCGGTTCAGGGAAGGCCAGTTCGACCTCCGTCCACTCTCCTTCGGGTTCCCTCGGTGGAGACGTCAGCCGGTCGCCGTGGAGGCGGAGGAAGCGGTCCAGGCGGTCGTGTCGGACGCGGGCCCGAACCAGGGCGCCCTGGGCGGCGAGCACGAACAGGGCACGGGACTCGTCGGCCGTCAGCCCCGTGACATCCGTACGGAAGCCGGGCAGGAGGGCGATGCCACCATGCCGGCCTCGTTCGGAGTGGACGGGCACGCCGGACGCCGAGAGCGCCCCGACGTCCCGGTAGTGGTGCGCACGGAGACTTCGAGGCGCTCGGCGAGCTCCGAGGCCGGGACCAGGCCCCGGGTCTGGAGGAGCGGTAAGTGGGCGAGGAGTCGGTCGGACTTCACCGGCCGAGGCCAACCCTGGGGCGGCGGAGGGAGGGTGGCCGCCCCGGAGCCCGACATGCCGTCGGGCGCCCGGCGTGGGCGCACCGCCCCGACGCCTGGCCGCGGCGTCAGCCGCGCGGGGCTCGGGCCAGCTGGCGGGACTGGGCGACGAGCCGGTCCGCGCTGTCCCAGACCTCCGCGTCCTCCTCCAGGAAGCCGCCGGCGAGGTTGCGCGTGGTGATGGAGACGCGCAGCGGGCCCGGGGCCGGGCGGCAGCGGATGTGCGTGGTGAGCTCGACCGTCGGGGTCCAGCCCTTGAGGCCCAGCTCGAAGGAGGTCGGCGGCAGCGCGTCGACGGTGAGGAGCAGGGAGAGCGCGTCGGGCTCGCGACCGTCGGAGAGGCCGAACCAGCCGCGCATCTCGCCCTTGCCCGAGGGCGCGCCGATCGCCCAGCCGACGGTCGCCGGGTCGAGCTTGAGGTCGAGCCGCTCGGTGATGGCGCTGGAGCCGGGGATCTGGGGCGTGGGGCCGTCGGAGGCGCCGAAGCAGTGCTCGATGGGCGCGATCGCGGGGGGCGTGGCGGCGGTGCGGACGTCGTCGGGGAGGGCGTCGAGGTCGCCGTACGAGGCGAGGACCCGGATGCGCTCGACCTCGGTGCCGTCCTCGGCGTACTGGAAGAGGGACGCCTGGCCGGTGGAGAGGGTGCGACCGGTGCGGACGGTCTCGGTGCGGATCACCGCGGGGCCGGGCACGGACGGCGTGAGGTAGTGCGCCGAGATCGTGAACGGGTCCGGGTGCGGGAGGTGGTCGCCGAGGGCGCGGCCGAGCAGAGCGAGGAGGTAGCCGCCGTTGACGGCGCTGATGATGGTCCACCCGGCGGAGAGTTCGGCGTCGTAGACACCGGGGGCGCGGAGGGTGACGGCGGTGTCGCGGTCGAACTCGCTGGTCCCCGCGGTCGTCTCGATACTCGTGCTCATGCTTTCGACGGTACAGCAGGAAACTACTGAGCGGTAGCTTTTTCGGGCTCCTCGCGGGCGGAGGAGCGGCGGTTCCAGGCGCGGGGGGCGCGCCAGTGGTAGCGCATCGCGAGGAGGCGGAGGACGAAGGCGGTGGCGACGGCTACGCCGCTGGTGTACGCGTTGAGGACGTCGAAGCGGATGCAGAGGACGACCATCGTGGCGCCGACGATGGCGGGCACGGCGTAGAGGTCCCGGTCCCAGCGGAGAAGCGAGGGGACCTCGTTGGCGAGGACGTCGCGCAGGACACCGCCGCCGACTGCGGTCGCGAGTCCGAGCGCGGCGGAGGCGGTGAGACCGAGGCCGTACTCGTACGCCTTGGTGGTGCCGGTGACGCAGAAGAGTCCGAGGCCGGCGGCGTCGAAGACGTTGACGGCGTTCTGGGTGCGCTCGACCTCGGGGTGGAGGAAGAAGACGAGGACCGTGGCGACGAGCGGCATGAGGAAGTAGCCGAGGTCGGCGAAGGCGGCGGGGGGTACGGCGCCGATGATCAGGTCGCGCAGGAGGCCGCCGCCGAGGGCCGTGACCTCGGCGAGGACGGCGATGCCGAAGACGTCGAAGTTCTTGCGGACGGCGAGGAGGGCGCCGGAGATGGCGAAGACGAAGATGCCGACGAGGTCGAGGGAGTGTTGTACGGAGGGGCTGAAGAGGTCGTGGAGCACCGAGCAATTGTGCCGGGTCCTCGCGGGGGCGGCGGCCAGGTGGTGCGGGGGCGGGCTCCGCGGGCGGGGCGCCGGGGGCCGGGGCGCTGGGGCGCGGCAGCTCCGCGCCGCGGTACACCGCGAGGGAGGCCGGGGCTTCGCCTCGAACCCACGTCGCCGGCCGTTCCAAGCCGTTACGCGCCGAACCGGCGCCGGGGGCCAGGGGGCCGGGGCGCCGGAGGCCGGGCCCGGAGGCTCCGCCCCCGAACCCCCGCACGCGACAGCTCCGTGCCGCCGTACGTCGCGAGGCCCCGGACGGTGGGCGTCCGGGGCCTCGTGGCTTTGCTCGTGCGGCTACGCCTTCGGCGGCGCGTCGCCTTCGGCGTCCGACGCGTCCGCGTCCTCGGCAGCCTCGGGCTCCTCGCCCTTCGCCGAGCTCGCCGGCGCTGCGGCGGTCTCCGGCTCGGCCGGAGCCTCCGCCTTCGCGAGGGCGTCCTTCGCCGGGGTCTCCCCCGGAGCCGACACCGACCCCGACACCTCCACCGATTCCCTCGCCGACGGCACCGTCAGGCCCTCCGCGTTCTCCGGGTGGTGGCATGCCACCCGCTGGCCCGGGCGGAGTTCCAGCATCGGGGGTTCCACCGTCTTGCAGACGTCCGTCGCCTTCCAGCAGCGGGTGTGGAAGCGGCAGCCCGGCGGTGGGGCGATCGGGGACGGGACGTCGCCCTGGAGGAGGATGCGCTCGCTCTTCGCGCCCCGGCGCCTCGGGTCCGGGACCGGGACCGCCGACATCAGGGCCTTCGTGTACGGGTGCATCGGCGACTCGTACAGGGACTTGCGGTCCGCGAGCTCCACGATCTTGCCGAGGTACATCACCGCGATGCGGTCCGAGACGTGCCGGATGACCGACAGGTCGTGGGCGATGATCACGTACGTGAGGCCGAGCTCCTCCTGGAGGTCGTCCAGCAGGTTCACCACCTGCGCCTGGATCGACACGTCCAGCGCGGAGACCGGCTCGTCGGCCACGACCAGCTTCGGCTTCAGGGCGAGCGCCCGGGCGATGCCGATGCGCTGGCGCTGACCGCCGGAGAACTCGTGCGGGTAGCGGTTGTAGTGCTCCGGGTTCAGGCCGACCAGGCCAAGGAGGCGCTGGACCTCCTTCTTGACCCCGCCCTCCGGCTCCACGCCCTGCAGCTTGAAGGGCGCCGAGACGATCGAGCCGACCGTGTGCCTCGGGTTGAGCGAGCCGTACGGGTCCTGGAAGATCATCTGGATGTCGCGGCGCAGCGGACGCATCTTGGCCACACCGAGGTGCGAGACGTCCACGCCCTCGAACTCGACCGTACCGCCCGTCGGTTCGAGGAGCCGGGTGATGAGCCGGCCCATCGTCGACTTGCCGCAGCCGGACTCGCCGACGACGCCGAGGGTCTCGCCGGGCAGCACCTCGAAGTCGATGCCGTCGACCGCCTTGACCGCCCCGACCTGGCGCTGCAGCAGCCCCTTCTTGATCGGGAAGTGCTTCACCAGGCCGTTGACCTTGAGCAGGGGCTCAGTGCTCTTGTTGTCGCTCACAGCTTCGGCGCAATCTCTTCGGTCCAGATCCGGGTCCGCTCCTCCGGTGACATGTGGCAGGCGGAGTAGTGACGGCCGGGGCCCTCACCGCTCGGCGCGAGCCGCAGCTCGGGGCGTTCCGTGCGCGTGACGCCGCCCTTGGGCACGTCCGCGTACGGGCAACGGGGGTGGAACGCGCAGCCGCTCGGGATGTTGATGAGGCTGGGCGGCGAGCCCTTGACCGGGATGAGCCGGTCGGTCTGCTCCCGGTCGATCCGCGGCATCGAGCCGAGCAGGCCCCAGGTGTAGGGGTGCTGCGGCTCGTAGAAGACCGATTCGGCCGGACCGCGCTCGATGCACCGGCCGCCGTACATCACGAGGATGTCGTCGGCGAGCTCGGCGACGACGCCGAGGTCGTGCGTGATCATGATGACGGCGGAGCCGAACTCCTTCTGCAGGTCCCGGATCAGGTCCAGGATCTGCGCCTGCACGGTCACGTCGAGCGCGGTGGTCGGCTCGTCCGCGATGAGCAGTTCGGGGTTGTTGACCAGCGACATCGCGATCATCGCGCGCTGACGCATACCGCCGGAGAACTCGTGCGGATAGGCGTCGAAGCGCTTGTCGGGCTCCGGGATGCCGACCCGGTCGAGCATCTCGACCGCGCGCTTGCGGGCGGTCTTCTTGTCGACGGCGTTGTGGGTGCGGTACGCCTCCACGATCTGCTTGCCGACCGTGTAGTACGGGTGCATCGCGGACAGCGGGTCCTGGAAGACCATCGCCATCTTGCGGCCGCGCAGACGCCGTACCTCGTCGGCGTCGGCGCGGATCAGCTCGTCTCCGTCCAGCCAGATCTCGCCCTCGATCACCGGGCGGTTGCGGCTGTGGCCGGTGCGGTGCAGGCCCATGATGGCGAGCGAGCTGACCGACTTGCCGGAGCCGGACTCGCCCACGATGCCGAGGGTCTTGCCGCGGGCCAGGTCGAAGGAGAGCCCGTCGACGGACTTGACCAGACCGTCGTCGGTCGGGAAGTGGACCTTGAGGTCGCGCACCGAGAGGTACGCGTCGTCCGAGGGTCCGGACTGCACGGGGACGCCGACCGGACCGGTGGTGGCGCCCGCGGGGCTGTCGTTGTTCAGCGGGGTCTCGGTCACGTCAGCCTCACGCGCGGGTCGACGACGGAGTACATGATGTCCACGATCAGGTTCGCCATGACGACGAAGAAGGCCGCGATGAGGGTGACGCCCATGATGACGGGCAGGTCACCGGCGCCGATGGCGCCGACCGCGGCGGTGCCGAGGCCCTGGAAGTTGAAGGTCGTCTCGGTGAGCACGGCGCCGCCGAGGAGGCCGCCGAGGTCGAGTCCGACGAGGGTGATGACCGGGGTCAGGGTCGAACGCAGTGCGTGCTTGCCGATGACCACGTTCTCCTTGAGCCCCTTCGCGCGGGCCGTGCGGATGTAGTCCTCACCGAGGACCTCCAGCATGGTCGCGCGGGTGATGCGGGCGTATGTGGCGGCGAAGAGGAACGCCAGTGTCACCCAGGGCAGGATCATGCTGTTGAACCAGGCCGCTGGATCCTCGGCCAATGGTCGGTAGTTACTGGCCTCCAGCCACTCCAGGGAGTAGACGAAGATCGCGCTGGCCAGCATTCCGGTGAAGTAGATGGGCAGCGAGACGCCGGCCAGGGCCGTCATCATCGTCGCCCGGTCCCAGATCGTGCCTCTGCGCAAGGCCGAGATCACGCCCGTCAGGACACCGCCGATCACCCAGAGGATCACCGCGCCACTGGCGAGCGAGAGCGTGACCGGGATGCGGTCGAGCAACAGCTCCCACACCGGCTGCTCCGCCTTGAAGGAGTAGCCGAAGCACGGCGCGGGGCAGTGCGTCACCTCCGTGCCCTGGTTGTAGTCGCGGCCGGCGACTATGCCCTTGAGGAACAGTCCGTACTGCTCGGGGATGGACTTGTCGAAGCCCATCTTCACGCGGATGCCCGCAAGAGCGGTTTCGTTGGTCTCGCGGCCTGCGTACATGAGAGCCGGGTCGCTGCCGGTTATTTTCGGCACCGCGAAGAAGATGCCGAAGGTGACCGCGGAGACCACCAGCAGCGTTGCGACGACATTGAAAAGCCGCCGGATGAGGTAGACGAGCACTGCAGTCGGCCGCTCGGGCGGGCGGCTGTCGCCCCTCTGTGTCTTATACACAAATCCGATCCCACGAGACCCGGTTACATCGCGGGTGGGGGGGGGGGGGGGGGAT
>NZ_JBHWBS010000033.1:58826-71293 GCF_042735655.1 Streptomyces sp. NPDC059567
CAGCACGTTTGCGAGTAAATTCAAAAGCCGCCGCAGCAGGTAGACGTCCACGGCTGTCGGCCGGTCGGGGGGGGGCTTGACGCCCCTTGTGGGGACGACAGCCGCCGCCTGCGACCTTCACCTGCCCTTCGAACTAGCGCATGTGGGGTGAAGGCACATGTCCTGCTGTTACTTGGTGACGCCCACGGTCGCGAGGTCGATCTTGCCCATCGACTCGTTGAAGTAGACGTTCGTCAGACGGGGGTTGTGGTACACGAGGGCCTTGTCGAAGTTGATCGGCAGGTAGAGCGCCTTCTCCATGACCTTCTTGTTGATCTCGGTGTAGAACGGCGCGGCCTCGGCCGGCGTCGGGGCGTCGGCGGCCTTGTCGAACAGGCCGTTCACCTCGGGGTCGTTCAGCATCGAGTAGTTGTTGTTGCCGTTCTGGAGGATGAACGAGCCGTCCACCAGCGGCTGCAGGAAGCCGGCACCGGAGTTGTAGTCGGCACCCCAGCCCATGACGATGATGCCGTAGCCCTTCTTCTTCACGTTCTCGGGCGAACCGATCGTGGAGGAGGAGAGCTTGCCGTCGTACTGGTCGATCGAGGCGTCGATGCCCACGGCCTTCAGCGCGGCCTGCAGCGACTCGGCGGTCTTGACCTCGGGGGCGCGGTTGTTGCGGACCGCGATCGTGGTCTTGAAGCCGTTCGGCTTGCCACACGCGGCGAGGGCGGCCTTGGCCTTGTCGACCTGCGGCTTGCCGGCGGTCAGGCCGTACGGGTCGAACGCCTTGTCGGCGCCGGGGATGCCGGGCGGCAGCATGTTGGCGCCGAGGTCACCGGAGGTCGGGCCGCCACGGGCCGTCTGCAGGGACTTCGGGTCGGCCGCGTAGATGACGGCCTTGCGGCACTCGACGTTGTCGAACGGCGCCACCGTCTGCGGGAAGACCATGTAGCGGATGTAGCCCGTGAACGGGTTGTCCGCGTTGGCCTTCAGCTTCGGGTCCTGCAGGATCTTGATCTTGGCGGCGTTCTGGACACCCGTGCCGTCGACCGCGAGGTCGATGTCACCGGACAGCAGACGCTGGTCCATGTCGTCCGGGTTGGTGGTCACCGTGAAGGAGACCTTGTCCGGCAGACCCTTGCGGATCGTGTCGGTCTTCGGGTCCCAGTTCGGGTTGCGCTCGAAGGTCGCGCCCTTGCCGGCGGCGAAGCTGGTCACCTTGTACGGGCCCGTGGAGACGGGCTTGTTGGTGTACTTCGCGCCCGTGTCCTGCGCCTTGGGAACCGGCGAGGAGGACGGCATGGCCAGCAGGTAGCTGAAGTCCGAGCTCGGCTTGGCCAGGTTGAAGACGATCGTCTTGTCGTCCGGCGTCTGGACCGACTTCAGACCCAGCTTGTTCGGGTCGGTGTCCTTGTACGGGCCCGGGTACTTCTGGCCCTGGTCGAGGACGTCGATCAGGTAGGTCGGACCACCGGACAGCACGTCCTGCGCGAAGACGCGCTCGATGCCGTACTTGATGTCCTTCGAGGTGATCGGCGTGCCGTCCTCGAACTTCACGCCGTCCTTGAGCTTCAGCGTGTAGGTCTTGCCGCCGTTGCTCAGGACCGGCAGCGCCTCGGCGAGGTCCGGGACCAGCTTGGTGCCCGCCTCACCCGGCTTGCTGTCGTACGCCAGGAGCTGGCGGACGTACAGACGCTGCAAGTTCCAGACGAAGCCGTAGTAGGCGCGCGCCGGGTCCAGGTAGTCGACGTCCTGGGGCGACCAGAGCTTGAGCTCGCCGCCCTTCTTGTCGGAGACGTTGACGACACCCTTGGTCGCCGCGTCGAACCCGGCGCCGGCGGAACCCTTGCCCTTGCCGCCGTCGTCGCTGCCGCCACCGCATGCCGCGGTGAGGGAGAGAGCGGCGACCAGCGCGGTGAGCGCTACTGCCTTCTTTCTGCGGATCACTGTGTTCCAACCTCCCAGGAATGGATTCAGGTGAATCAGGTGAATCGGTTCAGCTGCCCTTGGGGTCGAGTGCGTCACGCAGCCCGTCCCCGAAGAGGTTGAACGCAAGGACGGTGACGAAGATCGCGAGACCCGGGACGATCATGAACATCGGGTCCGCCTGGTAGATCGGGACGGCGTCGGAGAGCATCTTTCCCCAGGACGCGGTCGGCGGCTTGACGCCGGCGCCCAGGAAGCTGAGGGCCGCCTCGGTGAGGATGTTGGTCGGGATGATCAGCGTCGTGTAGACGAGGATCGGGGCGACCAGGTTGGGCAGGAGCTCCTTGCGGAGGATGTAGCCGCGGCCCGCTCCGAGCGACCGGGCGGCCTCGACGTACTCCCGCTCGCGCAGCGACATCGTCTGGCCGCGGACGATGCGTCCGATGTACGGCCAGCCGAAGAAGCCGATGACGACGATCAGTACGCCCATGCGGACACCGGTGCCGGTCAGCCCCCAGAGCGAGTTGGGGACCACGGAGACCAGCGCGATGGTGAAGAGCAGCTGCGGGAAGGCGAGCAGCAGGTCCATCAGACGGCTGATGATCGCGTCGACCCAGCCGCCGAAGAAGCCGGCGACCGCGCCGAGCACGCTGCCGATGACGACGGAGACGAAGGCGGCCAGGAAGGCCACGAGGAGCGAGATGCGCGCGCCGTAGACGATGCGGCTGAAGACGTCGCGGCCGTTGGTCGGCTCCACGCCCAGCAGGAAGTCCGAACTCATGCCGCCGAAGGCCCCCATGGGCGTGCCCAGGTCGGGGTCGAGCATCTCTTCGTGGAACTCGTTCGGCGGGTGGCCGAAGATGCTGACGATCTGCGGCGCGAAGATCGCGACGAGGATGAGGAAGAGCACGATGAACGCGCCCGTCAGTGCGACCTTGTCGCGCTTGAGGCGTGTCCAGGCGATACGGCCGGGAGAACGACCCTCGATGGCCTTGGCAGGGACTTTGGCGGCGACAGCTGCGATCTCGTCCGCGGCTGTGTCGTGCAGTGGTGCCGTCATCGTGGTGGGGACCCCTCTCGGCCGACGGTGGCCGGCCCATGCCCGCCGCTGTAGCGGCTTGTCTCACATCGGTGTCGCTGATGGTGCGTACGGGTGCGTTTGTTACGTGCGGATTGCTGCGAAGAGCGTCTGAAGTGCGCGTGAAGAGTTGGTGGTCGCGGGCCGTCCGGCTCTCGGTTGGGGGGAGTCTTCATCGGGCTCACGATCACCCGCCAGACCTGCTCGGGATGTGATGCGCAACCGTGATGTGGCCCGGAGCCTTCCGTTATCCGGACCGGGCGATCTGCTGAGCGAAACAACACCGCCCGTTCGGCGCGGAACGGACATCCCGGCCAACAGGGCGTTCCTTGCTGCTTTTTGGGTGGATTCGCCGAGGACGACGAAGGCCGCACCGAGAATCTCGGTGCGGCCTTTCGGACAGGCGTCTCGCGATACGGACGCGCTCTAGGGCTCAGCGATAGACGGGGACGTGGGCGTCGCGGTCGTAGAACGGGCGCGCGTTGGCGCGCAGCCACATCGTCACCGGGTCGTACTCGTCGGACATGGCGACCGTCGAGACCGGCAGCCCGTCGGGGACCGCCGCGATCGACTGGCGCATCATGGCCCGCACCGCCTCGACCGAGGCGGCGGAGGTGTCGTAGAGGTCGAGACCGATGGCGAGGTACGGGGAGCCGAGCGCGGGTTGCACCCAGGCGCGGCGCAACGCCCGTACGGCCGGGGTCCGGTGGGCGTTCTGGGTCAGCAGGGCGTAGAACTGCGGGATCTCCAGGGTGGGTTCGGAGAGCCGCAGCGGTCCGGCCGGCATCCGGTCGAGACCGGTGGCGATCCGTCGGAGATCGGCCCAGGGGATGCCGACGCCGCCGCCCGGGTCGTGCGGGTTGAGCCAGATGCCCCAGCGGTCGGGGTAGAGGGAGCGCGCGATGTCGCGTCCCGTGACCACCTCATGGGCGCGGTTCCAGCCGGATGCGGCGAGCTCCTGCGCGGAGGTGACGCACGGGGCGTACCCGAAGCCGTCGACCTCCATGTTCCCGTACTGGGCGTCCGGCGAGCCGGGTGCGCCCTGCCAGAGCAGCATCCAGACATCGCCTTCGGCGAGGGCGTGCAACAGCTTCTCGTACGCGTCGTAGCGTCCGGGTGCCACCTGGCGCAGCATGTGCTCGACCTGTCCGGCCGCAGCGGTGCTCGACGCGCTCACCCTGGGTCCCGCCCCTCTTCCGTCCACCGAACCAGCTTAATTACGCGGACGCCCGCTGATAGAAGGGGCGCACCCGCTCCAGCATCCAGTCGCCGACCGGGTCCTGCGCAACGTCCAGCAGGATGAGATTGACCGGCCAGGCCACCTCGACCCGGCCCAGCGCGCGGCCGAGCGCGTCGAGCGGGGCGTTGCGGTCGACGCCGTCCCAGGTGGCGAGCTGGACGCCGACGAAGAGCACCGGCTCGGTGCCCTCGACGCTCGCCAGGGCGCGGCGCGCGCTGACGACGACGCCGGTGGCCTCGAACTCGGCGGAGGCGGCGGCGAGGAAGTCGACGGGGTCGTCCTGCCAGTCGGGCTCGAAGAGCCGGACGCGGCCGCCGCTCGCGGGGCCGTCCAGCGGAGTGCGGCCGACCCGGCAGAGCTCGGCGACGGCGGGCGGGGGCAGCGGGGCGC
This sequence comes from Streptomyces sp. NPDC059567, assembly GCF_042735655.1. Taxonomy (NCBI): domain Bacteria; kingdom Bacillati; phylum Actinomycetota; class Actinomycetes; order Kitasatosporales; family Streptomycetaceae; genus Streptomyces; species Streptomyces sp. NPDC059567. Next base: position 63,443 of record NZ_JBHWBS010000033.1, read on the forward strand.
CGACGGTGCCGCCGGGGTTCACGGCGATGCCGAGCTGCGGGGGCAGACCGCGGGCGAAGTCGCGTGCGGGGGCGACGGTGAACGACATGTGAGCACCGACACAGGCCAGGAACTGCTGCTCGGAGCTGAAGACGGGGACGTACGGCAGTCCGTCGATCTCCATCGTGGGCAGATCGAGGTCCCGGCTCTCGGGGGTGCCGCCGTTGGGGAGGGGCACCCAGACGGGGCTCCGTCCGAGCACCTCGACGAGGCGGCCGCCGGCCGCGGGGTTGCCGAGCGAGGCGGCCAGCACCTCTTCGAGCTCATTGCCCGGCCATGTGACGTCCACGCTTCTCGGTTCCCCTTCTCGCGCGCCCTGGTCGCGTCTCGCACGCCCTGGTCGTGGCGCCCTCGGGGCAGAACCCTAACGCCGCCCTGGCGCCGCCGTGGCCAAAAGCGCACGGAGCACCCCGGTCCGGATATCCCGGAACGGCTCGAAGCGACGCGGCCGCCGGGCGCTCGGCCGGTGCCGTCGGCGGCGCTCCGTCGGTGCGGACGCCGTCAGTCCTTGTTGCGGAAGGTGATCCTGCGCAGGGCGCCCGCCGCGTCCCTGTCGAGGAGGGTCGCCGAGGAGCAGCCCCGGGGCAGACGGCCGGACTCCACGGAGCTCAGCAGGCGGCCGACGGCCCGGCGGTGCCGGGCGAAGGCGTACCCGGACACGCCTCGGCCGCGCTCGCGCTGCCCCTCCCGCGCGGCGGCCGGGGTGACGTCGAGCAGGACCAGGTGCAGGGCACCGCCCCGCCGGCGGGCCTCGCGCGCGAGCCAGTTCCGCACCCAGGACTGGGTGCCGCAGTCGTGGACGACCACGCTCCGCCCCGAGCGCAGCGCCCGGCGCAGCCCGGCGTAGTGGGCGATACGGGCCAGCGGGCGGTAGACGGCGTACGGCAGGAAGCGGGGCAGTCGTGCTTCCCAGCGCTCGCGGGCGTCCTGCGAATCGATGCCCAGGCCCTCGGCCGCGCGTCGCATGAGCGTCGACTTGCCGCTGCCGGGCAGCCCGGAGACCACGACGAGGTCACCGGCGGCGAAGGAGAGCACGCGGGGGCCGCGGCCGCCGCGCTCGCGCAGATCGCGCAGCAGAGGCACGGCGGAGCCGCGCCTGCGGGTCCTGGCCCGGGCGCGCGGGGACGGTATCCCCGTCCCTGTGGCGTAGGCGCCGGTGTGCTGGAACGTCATCGCTTCTCCCCCAGTCGGGTTCCCGGGAACCCTTGCCCACAAAGTGTAAAGAAGCGGTAATGAGGCACAAGCGATTTGCCGATCAGACCCCTCGTGCAATGATGTGCGCGCCAAGCGCACACAACCTCATACCGGCCGCTCGAATCCGCGCGGGAGAGTCCCGGAACCACCACGGTGGGCCCCGGGCGCCGAAGGAGCAAGACCCTCCCTTGAATCTCTCAGGCCCCGTACCGCGTGGATGAGGCAGATCTGAAAAGCGGGCGCACAGTCGCGCCCCACCCAAGGTGCAAGCCGAGGATGCCCTCGGTGAACCTCTCAGGTTCCATGACAGATGGGGAGGATCGTCCTCGTCCGTCATGATTTTTCTGCCTTGGGACCCGGGAGCCACACCCATGAGCACTGCCGCCCCCCGTCTGACCGCCCTCGATGCGCTGCATCGCTCCCTGGGCGCGACCATGACCGACTTCGCCGGCTGGGACATGCCGCTGCGTTACGGCAGCGAGCGCGACGAGCACAACGCCGTCCGCGCCAAGGCGGGCCTCTTCGACCTCTCCCACATGGGCGAGATCACCGTCACCGGCCCGCAGGCCGTCGAGCTCCTCGACTTCGCCCTGGTCGGCAACATCTCCACGGTGGGCCTGGGCCGCGCGCGCTACACGATGATCTGCCAGGAGGACGGCGGCATCCTCGACGACCTGATCGTGTACCGCCTCGGCGAGACGGAGTACATGGTCGTCGCCAATGCCTCCAACGCGCAGATCGTCCTCGACGCGCTGACCGAGCGCGCGGGCGGCTTCGACGCCGAGGTGCGGGACGACCGTGACGCGTACGCCCTGATCGCCGTCCAGGGCCCGGAGTCCCCCGGCATCCTGAAGTCGATCACCGACGCCGACCTGGACGGTCTGAAGTACTACGCCGGCCTCCCGGGCACGGTCGCCGGGGTCCCCGCGCTGATCGCCCGTACCGGCTACACCGGCGAGGACGGCTTCGAGCTGTTCCTGAAGCCCGAGCACGCCGAGGGCGTCTGGAAGGCGCTGACCGAGGCGGGCGCGCCGGTCGGCCTGATCCCCTGCGGCCTGTCCTGCCGCGACACGCTCCGCCTGGAGGCGGGGATGCCGCTGTACGGGCACGAGCTGACCACCTCCCTCACCCCCTTCGACGCGGGCCTCGGCCGGGTCGTGAAGTTCGAGAAGACGACCAACGACGGCGACTTCGTCGGCCGCAAGGCGCTGGAGGCCGCCGCCGAGCGCGCCGCCTCCAACCCGCCGCGCAAGCTCGTCGGCCTGATCGCCGAGGGCCGCCGCGTCCCGCGGGCGGGCTTCTCCGTCGTCGTGAACGGCGAGGTCGTCGGCGAGGTCACCTCCGGTGCCCCGTCCCCCACCCTCGGAAAGCCGATCGCCATGGCGTACGTGGACGCGGCGCACGCCGAGCCCGGCACGCAGGGTGTAGGTGTGGACATCCGCGGCACCCACGAGCCGTACGAGGTCGTGGCGCTGCCGTTCTACAAGCGCCAGAAGTGACGCATCCGTCTCGCTCCGTGTCTCACCCCGCAAGACCCACGTTCATCAGCACTCCCTCGATCCAGGAGAATCAGGTCATGAGCAACCCCCAGCAGCTGCGCTACACCAAGGAGCACGAGTGGCTGTCGGCCGCCGAGGACGGCGTCGCGACGGTCGGCATCACGGAGTTCGCGGCCAACGCGCTCGGTGACGTCGTCTACGCCCAGCTCCCGGAGGTCGGTGACACGGTGACCGCGGGCGAGACCTGCGGTGAGCTGGAGTCGACCAAGTCCGTCAGCGACCTGTACTCCCCGGTCACCGGTGAGGTCGTGGCGGCCAACCAGGACGTGGTGGACGACCCGTCGCTGGTGAACACCGCTCCGTTCGAGGGTGGCTGGCTGTTCAAGGTGCGCGTCACGGGTGAGCCGGACGACCTGCTCACCGCCGATGCGTACGCCGAGTTCTCCGCCGGGAACTGAGACCCCTTAGGGATCTATTCATGTCTGTGCTGAACACCCCTCTTCACGAGCTGGACCCGGACGTCGCCGCCGCCGTCGACGCCGAGCTCCACCGCCAGCAGTCCACCCTCGAGATGATCGCCTCGGAGAACTTCGCTCCGGTCGCGGTCATGGAGGCACAGGGCTCCGTTCTCACCAACAAGTACGCCGAGGGCTACCCGGGCCGCCGCTACTACGGTGGCTGCGAGCACGTCGACGTCGCCGAGCAGATCGCGATCGACCGGATCAAGGACCTGTTCGGCGCCGAGTACGCCAACGTCCAGCCGCACTCCGGTGCCTCCGCGAACCAGGCCGCGCTCTTCGCGATCGCCCAGCCCGGCGACACGATCCTCGGCCTGGACCTGGCCCACGGCGGTCACCTGACCCACGGCATGCGCCTGAACTTCTCGGGCAAGCAGTTCAACGTGGTCGCGTACCACGTGGACGACGCCGGCCTGGTCGACATGGCCGAGGTGGAGCGCCTGGCCAAGGAGCACCGCCCCAAGGTGATCATCGCGGGCTGGTCCGCCTACCCGCGCCAGCTGGACTTCGCCGAGTTCCGTCGGATCGCCGACGAGGTCGAGGCGTACCTGTGGGTCGACATGGCCCACTTCGCGGGCCTGGTCGCGGCCGGTCTGCACCCGAACCCCGTCGAGTACGCGGACGTGGTGACCTCCACCACGCACAAGACGCTCGGCGGCCCGCGCGGCGGCATCATCCTCGCGAAGAAGGAGTTCGCGAAGAAGCTGAACTCCTCGGTCTTCCCCGGTTTCCAGGGCGGCCCGCTGGAGCACGTGATCGCGGCCAAGGCCGTCTCCTTCAAGGTCGCGGCCTCGGAGGAGTTCAAGGAGCGTCAGCAGCGCACGCTGGACGGCGCCCGGATCCTCGCCGAGCGTCTGGTCCAGGACGACGTCACCGCGCACGGTGTCTCGGTCCTGTCCGGCGGCACGGACGTGCACCTGGTCCTGGTCGACCTGCGCAACTCGGAGCTGGACGGCCAGCAGGCCGAGGACCGTCTCCACGAGGTCGGCATCACGGTCAACCGGAACGCGATCCCGAACGACCCGCGTCCGCCGATGGTCACCTCGGGTCTGCGCATCGGTACGCCGGCGCTCGCGACCCGTGGTTTCGGCGACGAGGACTTCCGTGAGGTGGCCGACGTCATCGCGGAGACCCTGAAGCCCGGCTTCGACGCCGAGGCGCTGAAGGCCCGGGTGTCCGCGCTTGCGGAGAAGCACCCGCTGTACCCCGGCCTGAAGTAATTTCGTACGCTTTAGTTCCAGCTTCATTCGTACGAATGCTCCGGGGCACCGCGCACACTGGACAGTGAGCGCGGTGCCCCACCCCCTTTTCCTGCTGTTCTGCACCACCCCGGCAGACAACGGCGTCTAGCCCCCCACAAGGAGTTCCCCGTGGCCATCTCGGTCTTCGACCTGTTCTCGATCGGTATCGGCCCGTCGAGCTCCCACACGGTGGGCCCCATGCGCGCGGCCCGGATGTTCGCCCGCCGGCTGAAGAACGAGGGGCTCCTCGCGCACACCGCCTCGATACGCGCGGAGCTGTACGGCTCGCTGGGCGCGACGGGGCACGGCCACGGCACGCCGAAGGCCGTCCTGCTGGGCCTGGAGGGCAGCTCCCCGCGCACCGTCGACGTCGAGACGGCGGACGACGAGGTCGAGCGCATCAAGTCCAGCGGCAGGATCAACCTGCTGGGGGCGCACGAGATCCCCTTCGACTTCGACGAGGACCTGATCCTGCACCGCCGCAAGGCGCTGCCGTACCACGCCAACGGCATGACGATCTTCGCGTACGACGCGGAGGGCGCTCTGGTCCTGGAGAAGACGTACTACTCGGTCGGCGGCGGCTTCGTCGTGGACGAGGACGCGGTCCAGGGCGAGAACCCGATCGTCCCGGACGACACCGTCCTGAAGTACCCCTTCCGTACGGGCGACGAGCTGCTGCGCCTGGCGAAGGAGACCGGCCTGTCGATCTCCGCGATGATGATGGAGAACGAGAAGGCCTGGCGCAGCGAGGACGAGATCCGCGCGGGCCTCCTGGAGATCTGGCGGGTCATGCAGGCCTGTGTCTCGCGCGGCATGTCGCGCGAGGGCATCCTGCCGGGCGGTCTGAAGGTCCGCCGCCGCGCCGCGAACACGGCCCGCAAGCTGCGCTCCGAGGGCGACCCGGCCGCGCTCGCGATGGAGTGGATCACGCTCTACGCGATGGCCGTGAACGAGGAGAACGCGGCGGGCGGCCGCGTCGTCACCGCCCCGACGAACGGCGCGGCGGGCATCATCCCGGCGGTCCTGCACTACTACATGAACTTCGTGCCGGGCGCGGACGAGGACGGCGTGGTCCGCTTCATGCTGGCGGCGGGCGCGGTCGGCATGCTCTTCAAGGAGAACGCCTCGATCTCCGGCGCCGAGGTCGGCTGCCAGGGCGAGGTCGGCTCGGCCTGCTCGATGGCGGCCGGCGCCCTCGCGGAGGTCCTGGGCGGCACCCCCGAGCAGGTCGAGAACGCGGCCGAGATCGGCATGGAGCACAACCTCGGCCTCACCTGCGACCCGGTCGGCGGCCTGGTCCAGATCCCGTGCATCGAGCGCAACGGCATGGCGGCCGTGAAGGCGGTCACGGCGGCGAAGATGGCGATGCGCGGCGACGGCAGCCACCTGGTCTCCCTCGACAAGGTCATCAAGACCATGAAGGAGACCGGCGCGGACATGTCGGTCAAGTACAAGGAGACCGCGCGCGGCGGCCTCGCGGTGAACATCATCGAGTGCTGACGTCGTAGGCCCTGACCAGCGCGTTTCCATCTTTCAGCGCTGTCAGGGCCTTTCCTGCTTGCACGGCGGAAAGTCCCTGGAATCTCCCTGGGACAGACATGAAAGTCCCTGAAAAGTCCCTGGCGGATCCCCCGCTGATGGGCGTGTGACCTGGAAGTTCACGGCACCCGCGCAGCGATGGATGTCCCTCGGGCACAGCGGATCGAACAATCACCCCATCCAATAACAAGAGTCTTGTTAAAGTGGGGCCCATGGCTACCTCCCCGGCGCCCGGCGAAGGACCCGTCCGGCCCGTATCGGTCTCGCTCCACGAAGGCACCATCGCTGCCCTCAAGGCACGTACGGGCAAGCGAGGCATGTCTGCCTACGTCGAGTCCCTCATCCAGCGCCAACTGGAGCGGGACCGACTGCGCGAACTCATCGAGGACGCGGAAGCCGAGCATGGCCCGGTCGACCAGTCGGCCGTCGACGCCAAACGTGCGATCCTCCGCGGCGAGACGGCCAGCTCGGCGGACGCCGCGTGAGCGGCACGCTCGTCCTGGACTGCGAAGGCCTGTCCAAACTGGTACGACGCACACCTGAGATCACCGAGTGGCTGACGGCAGCCGAAGCCGAAGACATCCGCGTCGTCACCAGCTCCGTCACCCTCGTCGAAGCACGCGACCCCAAGGTCAACCAAGCCCGCTTCGACTACGCCGTCTCCCGCGTGAACATCATCCCGCCCAACGAAGCCATCGCCCGCCATGCGAGCAAGCTCCTGGCCGCGGCCGGACTGCACGGCCACAAGTACGCCCTCGACGCCATCGTGGCCGCCACCGCGCTCACCTCGCCGGCCCCAGTGACCGTCCTGACATCGGACCCCGAAGACCTCCTGATGCTCTGCGGCCCCAGCGTCCGCATCATCAAGGTCTGACCGTGCGGCCGCGCCTCGACCCACCCCTTGCGCGGATCAGAGCGCGGCGCGGAAGGCCAGTGCGCAGCCGGTACGCAACTCCTCATCACTCCGGCTAACACGACGCAGAAGCAGGCCTGTTAGGGACGTATTCTTCTGCCTGGGTCGATAGCTGCGGCAGGAGCGTTGGACCGGCTACTACTCCATGCCGTGAGCGCTGGGCACCAGGGATCGTAGGGGGAGACGTCGTGGAGATGCAGATCAAGGTCGACGCAGAGGGTGACGACGCGGCGGCGCACGATCTCTATTACTGGCTCAGGCAGGATCGCGAGCTCCGGCGTCACGCGAAGGCCGACCTGACACAAGCCGCTGAAGCTTCTGATCGCATGAACGCGGGCGAGATCATCAACATGTTCGTCAGCAATGGCCTTGCCGCCGCAAGCTTGCTGGTGAACATCGTGGTCGCCTGGCGAGCAGCCCGCCCTTCGCCGCAGGGGACCGTGACCTTCGACCGCGACGGTACGACCGTGACCGTGCACGATACGTCGGAGGAAACCCTTCGCCGAGTCGTGGATCTGTTGGCGTCCGCGCCTCCCGGTGGAGCTTCAGGGGCGACTGACACGGGAGAGTCATCGGCGTCGTCGGGCTCCGGAAACAGGTGATGAGTCTGCCTGATCCCGACGGTACCCGTGTGGTGCTGATCGGGGCGTCGGAGTACCAGCGCTTCCCGGACTTGCCAGCGGTGCGCAACAACCTCAGCAGGCTTGCCGAGCTGTTCAGATCCCCACGCTTCGGCGGCCTCCCTGCCGGGCACTGTGCGACAGTGCTTGATCCCGCTGATGCCAAGGAGATGCTCGACGCTGTGCATCAGGCGGCCTTACGTTCTTGGACGGGTTGATCGAGCCATTCGTAGGGTTGGGTCGCCCAGGGGTGCTGGGTGTGGCTTTCAGGCGGCTGCCGTCCGTGGC
>NZ_JBHWBS010000034.1:0-14363 GCF_042735655.1 Streptomyces sp. NPDC059567
TCCCCCCCCACCCCCCCCCCCGCCCGGCGGCCCCGCCCCCCCCCCCGGCCCGCCACTACCGTGCTGCCGAACCACGTCGTCCAGGCAAGGACATGCCGTTGTACACCCTGTGAGACCTCCCGAGAGCTGATCTGTCGCGCGGCGCGCATCCGCGCCGCGCTCCTTTTTGCTGCGGACTTCTCACTGGAACCGGTGTACCTCTGTGCTCAACAGCTGGGTGGTCATGGCCACCTGCCTGCCACTCGTCCGCCGTCGCTGCCCCACCTGCGCGTCCGAGCGCTTCCGGGCCGACGGCAGATTCCGTGTCAACGCCAACCACAAACGCCTCGACGCCTGGCTCCTCGTGCTCTGCACCGGCTGCGGCGAGACGGCGAAGCTCACGGTCTTCGAGCGGATGAACGTCCGCTCCGTACGGCCCGAGCTGCTGGACCGCCTGCATGCCAACGACCCGCGCCTGGCCTTCGCGTTGCTCCAGGACCCGGTCGTGCGGCGCCGTAATCGCGTCGCACTCGACTGGGACGACGCCTGGCGCCTCGACACCGGCGGGTCCGGTCACCCGGACGGCGAGGTCGTCGACGTCTCGGTCCGCTTCGCCGCCCGGATCCCGGTCCGGCCGGTGCGGCTGATCGCCGAGGGGTGCGGCCTTTCGCGGGCCGAGGTCGAGAGACTGATCTCGGACGGGAGACTCGTCGCGGCGGTCGGCCTGCGCGGCAGGCTCTCCGGCGACTTCACCTTCACACTGAAGCGCTGAGCGCTTCTCGGGCCCCCGGGCTCACGGTCGCCGTGAACCCGGGGCCCGCACGTCACGGGCGCCGCGGGCCGAGCACGCAGAACTCGTTGCCTTCGGGGTCGGCCAGAACGACCCACGACTGCTCGCCCTGGCCGATGTCGACACGCCGTGCGCCGTGGGCCACGAGACGGGCCACTTCGGCGTCCTGGTCATCAGGCCGGAAATCGAGGTGCAGGCGGCTCTTCGCCTTCTCGTTCGCCTCGACCCGGACGAAGTCCAGCCCCGGCATGCGGTCCGGCTCGGGGCGGATCTCGAACTCGTCGTCCGAGGAGTGGACGACGACCCAGCCCAGGGCGTCGGCCCACCATCGTCCCAGGGCCGCCGGATCCACCGAGTGAACGATTACCTGTTCCCATTCCAAGGTCATCGGCGGAGCTTACACGCGTGTTCCGTGCCCGGCCCGGGAGTTGAACTCACCCCGTTCCGCGCGACGCCCGACCGCCGGGGCCGGACGAGGCCAGGGCGGCGGCCACCGCGATCACGGTCACCGTTCCGGCGGCCATGACGCCGCAGCGGGAGCGCCAGGACATGACCGACCAGCAGGACTGCGCGGACAGCAGGGAGGCCGTACTCAGCCAGGATCCGACCGAGGCGACGGACAGGGCCGAGCCGACGGATCCGACGGAGAGCACCGAGCCGACCGAGCCGATCGACAGGCAGGACCCCACCGAGCCGATGGAGAGCACGGAGTCACGCGACCAGAGGGAGAGCGTGGACATACCCCCATCGTAGGTTCGGGACCGGCGCTTCACGACTGCGCCCGCGGCCGGAGTGGCACCCACAGCCAGGGGTGAAGACGGGTCCGGCCCACGACGTCGCCGCTGTGGGCCGCGGCCACGGCGCCGACGACCGGGGTGGCGAGCACGGTGAGCAAGGTCGGCAGATAGCCGACGTCGGTGGCGAACGCCACGACCAGCGTCTCGGGCAGGAACAGCGTGCCGGCGACGGCCCCGGCGAGCAGCCCCCGCAGCGGGGCCCGGGCGGTGAGCCGGTCGGGCGCCGAGGCGAGGGCGCCGCCGGTGGCGGCGCCGAGCAGGACGCCGACGGCCAACGTCCCGCCGACCGCCACGACACCGCGCAGGATGCCCGCGAGGGCGTCCCCGCGCATCCCGGTGAAGAGCCACGCGATCGCGTACACGAGCCAGATCAGCCCGAAGAACCCGGCGGGCCCCACGGCGATGCGTATTCCGAGCCGAATCCCTCGGCGAACCACCTGTGTGTCGGTCACGTGCCCCCCAGCCCGTTCTCCCGTACCCCTGTCGGTACGTCCCGGGCCACGGTAGGGCATCCGGTGAAGGTGGCGGTCGGTCGAGGTGCACGGTCGGGAACGCCTCCGCCGTCCGGCCCGCCGAAGCCCGCCCGCCTTGTGTCAGGTCACTTGTCGGCGGCCTGGAACCCGCGCAGGCGAAGGCTGTTGCCGACCACGAAGACCGAGGAGAAGGCCATCGCGGCCCCCGCGATCATCGGATTGAGCAGCCCCGCCGCGGCGAGCGGCAGGGCGGCCACGTTGTAGGCGAAGGCCCAGAACAGGTTGGAGCGGATCGTGCCGAGCGTCCTGCGGGAGAGCCGGATCGCGTCGGCCGCGGCCCGCAGGTCCCCCCGTACGAGAGTCAGGTCGCCGGCCTCGATGGCGGCGTCCGTGCCGGTGCCCATCGCCAGACCCAGGTCGGCCTGGGCGAGCGCGGCGGCGTCGTTGACCCCGTCGCCGACCATGGCGACCGAACGGCCCTCGGCCTGCAGCTTCTTGACGACGTCGACCTTGTCCTGCGGCATGACCTCGGCGATGACCTCGTCGATGCCGACCTCGGCGGCGACGGACTCGGCGACGGCCTTGTTGTCACCGGTCAGCAGGATCGGTGTCAGACCGAGGGCGCGCAGCCGCTTGATCGCCTCGGGGCTGGTCTCCTTGATGGCGTCGGCGACCTCCAGGACCGCGCGCGCCCTGCCGTCCCAGGCGACCGCGATGGCCGTCTTGCCGGCCTTCTCCGCCGCGTCCTTGGCGGACCTGAGACCGCCGGGCAGCTCCATCGCCCACTCTTCGAGCAGCTTCTCGCGGCCGACGAGGACGGCGTGGCCCTCGACGACGCCCTGCACACCGAGACCGGGGATGTTGGCGAAGTCCTCCGGGGTGGGGAGCGCACCGACCTTGGCGGCGGCGCCGGTGGCGACGGCCTGGGCGATCGGGTGCTCGGAGGAGTGCTCCAGGGCGCCCGCGAGCCGCAGCACGTCTGTCTCGTCGACGCCTTCGGCGGTGTGGACCTTGATGAGGGTCATCCGGCCGGTGGTGACGGTGCCGGTCTTGTCCAGGACGATGGTGTCGACCTTGCGGGTCGTCTCCAGGACCTCGGGGCCCTTGATGAGGATGCCGAGCTGGGCGCCGCGGCCGGTGCCGACCATGAGTGCGGTCGGTGTCGCGAGGCCCAGGGCGCAGGGGCAGGCGATGATCAGTACGGCGACGGCCGCGGTGAACGCGGCGGTCAGCCCGGAGCCGGTGCCGAGCCAGAAGCCGAGCGTGCCGAGCGCGAGCGCGATCACGATGGGGACGAAGACGGCCGAGATCTTGTCGGCGAGGCGCTGGGCGGCGGCCTTGCCGTTCTGGGCGTCCTCGACGAGCTTGGCCATCCTGGCGAGCTGGGTGTCGGCGCCGACGCGGGTCGCCTCGACGACGAGCCGGCCGCCGGCGTTCAGGGTGGCGCCGGTGACGGAGTCGCCGACGGAGACCTCGACCGGCACGGACTCGCCGGTGAGCATGGAGGCGTCGACGGCGGAGGAGCCCTCGACGACGGTGCCGTCGGTGGCGATCTTCTCGCCGGGGCGGACCAGGAAGCGCATCCCGACCTGGAGTTCGGCCGTCGGGACGGTGACCTCGCGGCCTCCGCGCAGGACGGTGACCTCCTTGGCGCCCAGCTGCATCAGCGCCTTGAGCGCCGCGCCCGCCTTGCGCTTGGAGCGGGCCTCGAAGTAGCGCCCGGCCAGGATGAAGGCGGTGACGCCGGCGGCGGCCTCCAGATAGATGTTCCCGGCGCCGTCGGTGCGGGCGATCGTGAACTCGAAGGGGTGGGTCATGCCCGGCGTACCGGCGGTGCCGAAGAACAGCGCCCACAGGGACCAGAGGAACGCGGCGATCGTGCCGACCGAAATCAGGGTGTCCATGGTGGCCGCGCCGTGCCTGGCGTTGGTCCAGGCGGCCTTGTGGAAGGGCCAGGCGGCGTAGACGACGACGGGCGCGGCGAGGGTGAGGCTGAGCCACTGCCAGTACTCGATCTGGAGCGCCGGGACCATCGCCATCGCGATGACGGGGACGGCGAGGGCGACGGCGGTGATGAGCCGCTGCTTGAGCGGCCGCAGCTCCTCGTCGGCCTTCTCCTCGTCGGTGGGCCTGTCCTCGCCGCCGGAAGCCGCCTTGGGGGGCGTGGGCTCCTCGGCGGTGTAGCCGGTGGCCTCGACGGTGGCGATCAGATCGGCGACGGAGATGTCGGCGGCGGCGTCGAAGGTGACCCTCGCCTTCTCGGTGGCGTAGTTGACGGTGGCCTCGACCCCGTCCATGCGGTTGAGCTTCTTCTCGATGCGGGCCGCGCACGAGGCGCAGGTCATGCCGCCGATGGCGAGCTCGACCTGGGCGGCGCCCGGAATGCTCGTTGTCACTGAACACCTCTCTTTTGGGGCTCGGTTCGCCTCCGGGGCGCCTGTTGCGTGCGTCGACGGTCGATCGTGCTCGGTGGCTCGTTCCTCGCCACCTGCGCGCGTTCTCCCTTTCGACACCCGCGCGCCCCTTCGGCTCACTCGCCGTCGTGGCGGCCGCACCTCGAATGTCGCGGACGGGGGGCCGGAGCCCATGGACGGACGGGCCCCGGCGGCCGGGGTGGGGCCAGGGCGTGTCCGCCCTACGGTCAGGCGCGGCCGGTGAGTTCGTAGCCGGCGTCGTCGACGGCGGCGGCGATCGCGGCGTCGTCGGGCGCGCCGCCGGTGGTCACGGTCACCAGGCCGCCGGCGACGTCGACGTCCACGGAGATGACGCCGTCGAGCGCGGAGACGGAGGTGGTGATCGCGGTCTTGCAGTGTCCGCAGGTCATGCCCGACACGGCGTAGACGGTGGCGGTGCTGTCGGCGACGGCGGTCGTCGTCGCGCCGGCACTGGTCGAGCAGCTGCCGTCAGGAGTACAGCAGGAACTCATGTCTTCCTCCTCGCTAGGGCCATATACCCTCGGGGGGTATCGGCTTCTGGTTCCATGTATACCCCCCTGTGGTATTCCGCGCAAGCTCCTCCCCGGCTTGACTTGATACCCCCCAGGGGTATGGTGGGGTGTATCGAACGGTTACTCACGTACGGGAGAGCTGCCATGAACACCGGAGTGAAGATCACCGCCTTCGCCGCCGCGCTCGCCGCGACCTTCGGGACCGCGTACGGGGTCGGCACGGGCGTCGGCCCCGTGGACGAGCCGGCGAAGGCCGCGCACGGGGAGCATGCGGCCGCCGCGAACGCGGACGGCGCGAAGACGGAGGGCGGGGACGGTCACGCCGGCCATGAGGAGGGCGCCGCGAACGCGCCCGCCGCCGGCGGCCTCCAGGTCTCCGAGGGCGGCTACACGCTGGCCATGGAGACGCCGAAGCCGGTACGGGGCAAGAGCGTGCTCACGTTCTCGATCAAGGACGCGGGGGGCAGGAAGGTCACCGCGTACACCACCGAGCACGGCAAGGAGCTGCACTTCATCGTGGCCTCGCGGGACCTCACGGTCTACCGCCATCTGCACCCGGTGCGCGCGGCCGACGGCACCTGGTCCACGCCGGTCGACCTGCCGGCCGCGGGCGGCTACAAGGCCTTCGCCGACTTCAAGCCCGCCGGGAAGAACGCCAAGGGCGTGACCCTGGGCGTGGACCTGTCCGTACCCGGCGCGTACGCGCCCCAGCCGCTGCCGGCCGCCGCGCGGACCGCGACCGTCGACGGCTACCAGGTCGCGCTGGGAGGCACCCTCGACCCGGGCAAGGCGGGCGAGCTGAAGCTCACGGTCAGCAAGGACGGCAAGCCGGTCGACGACCTGGAGCCGTACCTCGGGGCGTACGGTCATCTCGTCGCCCTGCGCGACGGAGACCTCGCCTACCTGCACGTCCATCCGAACGAGGGCGGGCCCGGCCCGGACGTCTCCTTCACGGCGACGGCGCCGAGCGCGGGGACGTACCGCCTGTTCCTGGACTTCCGGCACGGCGGAAAAGTGCGGACGGCGGCCTTCACGGTGCACGCGGGGCAGGCGACGGCAGGGGCGGATGAGGCCTCGCACGATGCGGGAGGCCACACGCACGGCTAGGCTGGGTCATTGGACTAGACCTGTAGCCGTCATTCATGGAGGAATGGGCTCGATGAGCAACCGTGCAGTCCTTGAGGTGATCGCCCTCGACGCGGAGGACGCGGTCGCCGCCCAGGCCGGCGGGGCGGACCGCCTCGAACTGGTCACCGACATGGCGGCGGACGGGCTGACCCCGTCACGGACCGCCTTCGAGGCGATCCGTGCCGCCGTGGACATCCCCCTGCGCGTGATGCTCAGACTCACCGACGGCTTCGCGGCCGGCGACGTCGACGCGCTGGTGTCCCGAGCCTCCGACCTCCGGGACGCGGGCGCGGACGAGTTCGTGCTCGGCTTCCTGACGGCGGAAGGCGATCCGGACCTGGTGGCGGTCGAGCGGCTGATCGCCGTCCTCGACGGCTGCCGCTGGACCTTCCACCGGGCCATCGACCGCGCCGCGCACCGCGACACCCTGCGCAAGCAGCTCGCGGACCTGCCGGGCCTCGACACCTACCTCACGGCGGGCGCGGCGACCGGCGTCGACGACGGCCTGCCCGTCCTCAAGGCGGAGGCGGCCCGCGCGGGCGAACCGGGCTACGAACCCCGGCTCCTCGTCGGCGGCGGCCTCCGCCTCGACCACCTCCCGGAACTGCGCGAGGCCGGCGTCGACGCCTTCCACATCGGCGGCGCGGCCCGCCCGAACGGCTGGACGGCCCCGGTGTCCCCGGAGGCGGTCCGCATCTGGCGCGAGGCGCTGGACGCGTAGCGCACGTGTTCATGGGAGGGGCGCGGGGCCTGATGGTCCCGCGCCCCTTGCGCGTTTCCATCCATCCATTGCAACGAACGCCTGGGGGTTGTTGCGTTACGTCCACGCCCGTTGCAACGATTTCTCTGCCATTACCTGCAACGATGCCGATTCTGCGCAACGAGCGTGTTGCCAACTCTTCGAACGCAACGTAGCTTTCCAGTATCAGAAACGGCGGGCCGGTAGAGCGCCCGCCACTGAACGAGGAGAGCACCATGCAGCAGTTCGCCACCGCCGCCGCCGTCACCGCCGTCCTGGACATCCCTGCCGGGCGGATCCAGTTCATCGCCGCCGACCGGTCCGACGCCACCGTCGAGGTCCGGCCCGCGAACCCCGCCAAGAGTCGTGACGTGAAGGCCGCGGAGCAGACGACGGTCGAGTACGCCGACGGTGTCCTGCGGGTCCAGGGTCCGGAGCCGAAGAACCAGATCCTCGGCGGCTCCGGATACGTCGAGGTGACCGTCCAGCTCCCGGTCGGTTCCCGGGTCGAGGCGAAGGGCGCCGACGCCGAACTCCGCGGCGTCGGGCGGCTGGGTGACGTCGCCTTCGAGGCCGCGCGGGGCACGGTCAAGCTCGACGAGGCCACAAGCGTCCGCCTCACGCTCCAGGCCGGCGACGTCTCGGTCGGCCGCCTGGCCGGCGACGCGGAGATCCGCACCCGGAAGGGCGACCTGCGCGTCGCCGAGGCCGCGGCCGGCACCGTCACCCTGCGCACCGAGGCCGGCGGCATCTCCATCGGCGCCGCCCGCGGCGTCTCCGCCGCCCTGGACGCCGGCACCTCCTACGGCCGGATCCACAACGCCCTCAAGAACACCGACGGCACCCCCGGCCTCACCATCCACGCCACCACCGCCTACGGCGACATCACCGCCCGCAGCCTCTAGGAGGAGCAGTTCGCTGCATCGGGGGTGCCCGAACGGCGCCCCCGCGGGTCAGCGCCCACCCGCCACCCTCAGGATCGTGCCCGTCGTGTACGACGCGTCCTCGGACAGCAGCCACGCCACCGCCGCCGCGATCTCCGAGGGGCGGCCCGGGCGGCCCAGGGGGATCGTGGCGGCCGCCTTCGCCGGGCGATCCGGGTCGCCCATCGTCGCGTGCATGTCGGTCTCGACGATGCCCGGGGCGACCGCGTTGACCCGGATGCCGTCCCGGCCCAGCTCCTTCGAGAGACCCAGGGTCAGTGCGTCGGTCGCCGCCTTCGTCGCCGCGTAGTGGACGTAGTCGCCAGGGCTGCCGAGCGTCGCCGCGGCGGAGGAGACGTTCACGATCGCCCCGCCGCCCTGCGCGGCCATGTCGCGGGCGGCGCGGCGGCAACACAGCAGGTAGCCCAGGAGGTTGACCTCCACCACCCTCCGCAGGTCCTCGGTCCGCGCGTCCGCGAGGCGCCCCAGCGGCCCCGTCACGCCCGCGTTGTTGACCAGGCCGGTCACCGGGCCCAGTTCGGCCCCGGCCGTGTCGAAGAGCCGTTCCACGTCCGCCTCGACCGAGGTGTCCGCCCGCACCACGACACATCGCGCGCCCGCCGCCCGGACCGCCCGCGCCGTCTCCTCCGCGGCGCCGGCGTCACGTACGTAAACGAGCACCAGGTCGTGCCCCTCGGCGGCCAGACGTACGCAGGTCGCCGCGCCGATCCCACGGCTTCCGCCGGTGACGACGGTCGTACGGGACATGGTCTTCCACCCTTCTCGCGGTCGCGCCGCCCCCACCGTAATCCGCTGGCCGGGATCAAGGACGCTGGCTACTCTCCCGGGCATGGCCGACCTCGTGCGCAGACTCATCGCCGCCCAGTTCCCGCAGTGGGCGGAGCTGCCCGTCGCGCAAGTGGCGTCGGCCGGTACGGACAACGACATGTTCCGGCTCGGCGACGCGATGGTGGTCCGGCTGCCGAAGACCCCCGACAACGCCCGGAGCGTGGTCAAGGAGCAGCGCTGGCTGCCGCACCTCGCCCCGCACCTCCCGCTGCCCGTGCCGGTTCCGTTGGGCGAGGGGGTGCCGGGGGAGGGCTTCGACTCGCCCTGGTCGGTGTACGGCTGGCTCGACGGCGCCAACGCGTTCGACGTGCCGATCGGCGATCTCCCCCATGCCGCCGTGGAGTTGGGCCGCTTCGGCGCGGCGCTGCGCGGCGTGGACGCCACCGGTGGCCCGAAGTCCTTCCGGGGCGGCCATGTCACCGAGTGGACGGGCGACTACATCGACCGCGCCATCCGCGAGCTCGGCGCCGACGGCACGGTCGACGGCGCCGCCGCGGCCGAGGCGTGGGAGTCGGTCCTGCGCCTTCCGCAGTGGGACGGCGAACCCGTCTGGGTCCATGGCGACCTGCTGCCCGGCAACCTGCTGACCAGGGAGGGCCGGCTGAGCGCCGTCATCGACTTCGGCGGCGTCGGCACCGGCGACCCGGCCTGCGACATGATGGCCGGCTGGACGCTCCTCACCCCCGAGACCCGCCCGCTGTTCCGCGAGGCCGCCCGCGTCGACGACGCGACCTGGGCGCGCGGCCGGGGCTGGGCGCTGGGCTGGGGCCTGGTGACGGAGCACTACTACCGGGACACCAACCCCGTCCTCGCCGCCGTCGCCCGCCGTTCGTGGGCCGAGGCGCTCCCGGAGTTCGCATCCGGCGCATGAGGTTCGCGCACGGGGCTGTTCATCACGACCCGCAGCCCCCACCATTCCCCTCACTACTCGTGCGTAACACCTCGTAGGGGGAAGCGTGTTGAGGCTCCGTGTCGGAATCGTCCCGCTGCTCGCGATCATCGCGTCCCTGCTCGTCCCGGCCACGGCCGCACGCGCGGAGGGGACCGCGGCCGCAGCCCGTACCCCCGTCGTCTTCGTGCACGGCTACAACGCGGACCCCGGCGTCTGGGGCGGCCTGCGCGAGGACCTCAAGGCCGACGGGTACACGGACGCCGAGCTGTTCTCCTTCGGCTACGACACCCACCGGTCCGTCAACGAGGTCATCGCCGGCGAGCTCGCCGCGTACGTCGGACAGGTCAAGCGGCAGACCGGCGCGAGCCGGGTCGACCTCGTCGCCCACTCCTTCGGCAGCCTCGTCACCCGCTGGTACGCGAAGTTCGACGGCGCGGGCCAGTCGTCCGTGGCCCACTGGGTGTCGCTGGCCGGCCCCAACCACGGCACCAGCACCGCATGGGCCTGCGCCCTCTGGGACCAGGCCTGCCGCGACATGACCCCGAACTCCTACGTCCAGAAGAAGCTCGCCGAGGGGGACGAGACCCCGGGCGCCGTCCGCTACGCCACGTGGTGGTCGAACTGCGACGAGGTCATCAACCCCGACAACAGCGTCCCGCTGACCGGCGCCACCAACAACGCGGCCGGCTGCCTCGACCACAACGCCCTCCTCGGCGACGACGGGGTCTCCCAGGGCGTCCGCGCCTTCCTCCGCTCCTAGGGGGCGCCTTGTCGATCATGTCGGGCTCGCGACGGCGCCTCAGGCAGTCAACTGCTCCGGCAGTGGTGAGGAGTGAAGGATCGTCAGGCCCGAGACCGCACGCGTCAGCGCCACGTACAGCCGTCGAAGTCCCGTGCGCTCGTCCGGTTCGCCGTCCACCACCGCCGCGGGGTCGTCCAGGACCACGTAGTCGTACTCCAGGCCCTTGGCCAGCGAGGCCGGGACCAGGGTCAGGCGGGAGTCGGCCGTCGTCTCCTCGCCGGGGGAGAGGTACGCGAGCCCCGCCGCCGTCAGCGCCTCCGCGAGCGGGGCGATCCGGGCGTCGGCGGCGATCAGGCCGATCGAGCCCTCGTGCCGGAGGGACTCGACGCAGGCCGCCACCACCGCCGCGTCGAGCTCCGTCGCCTCGGCCGCGCGGACCGTCAGCGAGCCCGGGTTCTCACGGACCGACTCGACGGCCGCCAGGCCGGGGGACATGTGCGGCAGCAGCCGGGACGCGTACGCGATGACCTCGCGCGGCACACGGAAGCCGGCGGTCAGCTCCTCCACCACGGCCTCCGGCTTCCCCAGGTGGCCCAGCGCCTGGGCCCAGCTCTCCGTCGCCCACGGGGTCGTGCCCTGCGCCAGGTCGCCCAGGATCGTCGCCGAGCCGGTCGTGCAGCGGCGGCCGACGGCGCGGTACTGCATCGGGGACAGGTCCTGCGCCTCGTCCAGGACCACGTGGCCGAGCGAGTGCGTGCGCTCCACCAGGTCCTTCGCCTCGTCGATCAGGACCGCGTCCGCCGCCGACCACGTCGCCGACTTCACCGAGCGCCCGGGCTTCGCCCACAGCAGCAGCTTCTGCTCGTCCGCCGACAGCAGCCCCTCCGCGTGCTCCGCCAGGAAGTCGGCGTCGCTCAGCAGCCGCAGCACCAGCTTCGCCGGGTCGACCGCCGGCCAGACCGCCTTCACGACCGCCTTCACCGCCGCGTTGCGCGCCACCGCGTTCTGCACGCGGTCGTCCGGAGCCTCGCCCGCCTGCTCCATCCGCACCAGGACCAGGTGCGCGATGCGCTGCGGGAGCGCCTCGTGCGCGGCGCCGTAGCGGATGTCCCGGTCCAGCAACTCGCGGACGATCTCCTCCAGTTCGTACGCGGGCACCCGCCAGCGGCGGGAGCCGCGCACCACCATCAGCGGCTCGGTGGGCAGCGTGACGTGCGAGCGCACCGCGCGCCGCAGCACCTCCGCCATCCGGGCGTCGCCCTTGACGACCGCCGTCGCCGCCTCGTCCGTCCCCCGCACCTCGACGTGGGCGACGAGGTCGTCGACGGTCGCCTGCTTGACCTCCAACTCGCCCAGCGCGGGCAGGACCTGCTCGATGTAGTGCAGGAAGGACCGGTTCGGGCCGATGACCAGCGTGCCGGTGCGCGCCAGCCGCTCCCGGTGGGCGTAGAGGAGGTACGCGACCCGGTGCAGACCCACGGCCGTCTTGCCGGTGCCCGGGCCGCCCTGCACACAGACCGTGCCCGAGAGCCCGGACCGGACGATCTCGTCCTGCTCGGGCTGGATGGTGGCGACGATGTCCCGCATCGGACCCACGCGCGGCCGCTCGATCTCCGCCTGGAGCAGCCTGCTCGTCCGCTCGAGCTCCTCGGGGTCGGAGAGGTGCTCGTCCTCGTACGCGGTGAGCTCGCCGCCCGTGTAGCCGAACCGGCGCCGCAGCCCGACGTCCTGCGGGTCCTTCTTCGACGCCCGGTAGAACGGTTGCGAGACCGGCGCGCGCCAGTCGATCACCATCGGATCGCCCTGGGCGTCGTGGACGTGCCGTCGGCCGATGTAGAAGCGCTGGCCCTCCTGCGTGGTGTGCAGGTAGTCCAGGCGGCCGAAGAACAGCGGGGTGTGGGAGAGGTCCGCCAGCGCCTTGATCCGCTCGTCGATCTGCGCCTGCAGGACGACGGCGTTGACCCAGTTCGCGGTGACGTCCCTGATGTCGAGCGCCTCGGCGTCCTCGCGCATCGCGCGCAGCGCGGCGCGGGAGCCGGCGAGATGGGCGCGCTCACGCGCCAGCGGGTCCGGCTGGTCGAGAGGGGCGTCCTGAGCGGACATGGCGGTGCCTCCGAGTGCGCGTACAGACATGACCGGGCGGCCGCCGGTTTCCGACCGGGCGGCAGCACTCCACGGAGGGAGGCGGGGAAGTCGGAGATTGTAGCTTCCGGCCTCGGTCGCGGGCCAATGGATTTCCCGGAGGACCGACGCAGGAGGGACCCGTAGGGGACGGGATCCGACCGGAGGGGGACCCAGGTTCCACCCCCGGGCCGATGTGTTCGGAATGTCCGAAATCCATCATGGATGCATGACCACAGCGACCCTCGCCCCCAGTGTCCCCCATTCCCGCCGCCTCACCCTCGCCGTACGCGCGATACGCGCCTTCGGCGGCGCCGCGGTGAACGTCGTCCTGCTCGGCGTGTACGAGGAGGAGGCGGGCGTTCGCAACCCCCGTCCCCAGTACGCGGGAAGGGCAGGCTGAGCGCCCGAAGACCCCCTCGCGGCGTACAACTTTCACCCGCCCCCGTCGGTCTCCTCTTCGCACCGCCGTCTCCCCACGGAGCACAGAGGAACAGAGGAGATCATGAGAATGCCTTCCGCCGGCCGTTTCGCCCGGCTCGGCGCGGCCGTCACCGCAGCGGGTCTGGTCACGGTCGGGATGGCCGCCGCCCCGGCCCTCGCCGACAGCGACATGCTGTGGATCGCGGCACCGTACGAACTCGCGCTGCCCAAGGGCCTCGACGGTCAGCAGGGCCCTGCCGCCACCGTCGCCCTCGGTCTTTACCACGACAACGCCGACCACCGCGTGACCGACGGCCGCCTCACCGTCGACGCCTCCGCGCTGACCGGTATCGCCGAGATCACCTGGCCCGAGAACTGCGCGCCGAACGGCGCCACCGCCGTCTGCTCCTTCCCCGAGGTGCCGCTGACCGGTGGGACCGTGGAGCTGACGGTCCGTGCCGCGTCCGGGGCGGAAGCCGGCGCCAACGGCCGGATCACCTACCAGGCGACGGCCACGACGGACGCGGGCGGGACTCTCGGCGGGCCCGAGAGCTCGACCGACGTCCGGGTCGTCTCCGGCCCCGACCTCGTCCTGGACCAGCCCGCGCCCCTGACCGACGTGAAGCCGCGCAGCACCGTGCCCGTGCCCTTCTCCGTCGTCAACAACGGCAACGTGCCCGCGAACGGCGTCCAGGTCACCTTCCACGTCACGCGCGGGCTCTCCATCGGCACCGTCGCCCCGCAGTGCACCAGCACCCCGCTGGGCGAGGGCGCGATCAAGCCGATCACCAAGGTGGACTGCGCCTTCGACGACGTCGTCGAGCCGGGCGGTTCCTTCACGCTGCCGTCGCCGCTGCTGGCGAAGGTCGCCCCCTACGCGCTCGACGAGCGCATCGACATCGGCGTGGCGACCCGCGGCGGCGTCGAGGACGTGTCGCCTGGGAACAACGGCGCCGTCGCCTCGATAGGCGCTATGAACACGGCGGACTTCGCGGTCCGCGGCGCGCGGGTGAGCGGCGCCGCCGGGGAGACGGTGAAGGCCGAGCTGACGTTCCGCAACCGGGGCCCCGCATGGGTCGCCAACCTCGGCTCCGGCGACCCCGTCGCCGCCGTCGACATGACCGTCCCCGCGGGCGCCACCGTCACGACCGTCCCGGAGAACTGCGAGCCCCGCACCCTGGACGGCGGCTGGTGGGAGAGCGAGGTCCGCACCGGTGCTCCGCGGTACGAGTGCCGGCTCCCGATGTGGGTGGCCGAGAAGCAGACCGTGACGTTCCCCTTCGAGCTGCGGATCGACACCGTCGTCCGCGGCGCCAAGGGCGCGGTGACGCTGAAGCCCCCGTACGGCGACGCGCCCTTCGCGTTCGACCCGAACGTCGCGAACAACCAGGCGAAGCTGGTCCTGAACCCGGCCGCCTGACGGCCGCACCAGCCCTACGGCACACAGATTGGGGGGGGCGCGGCGGGGGGCGCGGCCGGGGCCCCCCGGGGGGGGGTCGCGGGGCGGGGGGGCGCGCCGCGGTGGAGGCCGCCGCGGCGACGGAGCTCCACGCGCGCGTG